>CAZSZT010000024.1:0-9945 GCA_964611175.1 uncultured Bacteriovoracaceae bacterium | reverse complement strand
GGGTGCGTTTCTTTTCTTCGCCAGGATGTTTTTTGGGAGCTGCCCCAATCAAGGCTTCGGTGTAAGGGTGTTTCTTATATGCGGGATCCGAAAGCTGATCTTGAGTTAAAATTTCCATGATCTTTCCAAGGTACATCACGACAATCCGATCGCAAAGATAACGGACGACATTGAGATCATGAGAAATAAAAAGGTAAGTAAGGTTAAATTTTGACTGAAGATTTTTAAGTAAATTTAAAATCTGCGATTGAATCGAGACGTCGAGAGCCGACACGGGCTCATCCGCGACTATAAAATCGGGGCGGACCGCTAAAGCTCTCGCGATTCCAATTCTTTGGCGCTGACCGCCTGAAAATTCATGAGGAAACTTATCGTAAGATTCGGGGCGAAGTCCGACCGTCTGGAGAAGTTCCATCACCCGCTCCTTTCTCTCGGACTTTGGACCTAACGAATGAACAATGAGGGGTTCCGTCAAGATATTTCCAATTTTCATTCGTGGATTGAGCGATGAATAGGGATCCTGAAAAATCATTTGAACGCGCTTTCGGAGTTTTCGAAGGTCTTGTCGATTCAATTGGCAAACGTTCATGCCGTCAAAAATAAATTTTCCTCCCGAGGGCTCGATCAGGCGCAGGAGAGCTTTTCCAAGTGTAGATTTGCCGCACCCACTTTCTCCGACGAGGCCAAGAACCTCGCCTTTTTTAATTTCGAAACTAACGCGATCGACGGCTTTGATTTCTCCAACTTTTCGGCCAAACAATCCGCCCCACAGGGGATACGAGACAGAAAAATTTTGAGCTTCAATAAAGGCTTTTTCGTTCATACATTCCTAGGAAAATAACAAGCCGTCGCATGTTGATTGGGGAGACGCTTGGTGAAGAGGCTCGGTTCCTGAGCCGTACACTGGCTTTCTTTAAATTCACATCGATCTGAAAATCGGCATCCTTTTGGCAAATTGGAGAGAGAGGGAACAATTCCTGGAATATTATAGAGAGGTTCGCCCTTTTTTACGAAACTTGGGATCGAATTCTGTAAACCCACCGTATACGGATGAGCGGGACGGTCGAAAATTTCTTTGACAGGAGCGGACTCGACAATTTTGCCCGCATACATGACGGCAACATCGTCGGCGGTTTCCGCAATGACTCCGAAATCATGAGTAATAATAATAACCGCCATCCTTAATTTTTTTTGAAGGTTTCGAATCAATTCAAGAATTTGCGCTTGAATGGTAACATCGAGCGCCGTCGTGGGCTCGTCGGCGATTAAAATTTCCGGATTACAAGCTAAAGCCATGGCAATCATGATGCGCTGGCGCAACCCGCCCGACATTTGATGGGGATAATAATCGATGCGTTGCTCGACATCGGGAATGCCCACCATTTCCATCATTTCCAAACATCTTTTCCGAGCTTCACGACGGCTGACCTTTTGATGAAGGAGGATGGCTTCCATAATCTGATTTCCAACCGTGAAAACCGGATTAAGTGACGTCATCGGTTCTTGGAAAATCATCGAAATTCTCTTTCCACGAATCTCTCTCATTTCTCGGCGATTCAGTTTTAAAATATTTTGACCGTTTAAAAGAATTTCGCCGCCTTCTATCTTTCCAGGGGGCTCTTGAACAAGGCGAATGATTGAAAGGGCTGTTACCGTTTTTCCGCAACCACTTTCGCCAACGATGCCTAGAGTTTTTCCAGCTTCGATAGAAAATGAGATATCATCGACGGCGGATACCCGTCCCGTTGGCGTCTGAAAGCTAGTAACTAAATTCTTTACTTCAAGAAGCATTATTGATTGTCGTCAGAATCGTCCTTTTTCTTCGGGATCACTGTTATACCCGTAAAATTCTCATCATTAAAGATAGTCGATATGGGGTCGGGAAAGAAGTCTTTTTGAGAATCCTCGTCAATTACCGATATTCCACTCACGTAATTTATGGGAAGGACTTCTGTTTCATTCATATAATATTTTCGAATAAACCAATCGATGTCAGAGTCGGGGGAGATCATAATCAAAAGGGGCAGCCCCGATTTAAACTGGATATCGTCAAAAATTTGATAATTCGTGGGGTCTGAAGTGCCCACAACCAAACGCCTTTTGTTTCGAATTTCTTTAATGGAAAGTGGAACAATTCGGTGTGTGCGTGCAGTATGGAGATCGATAGGATGAAGAATTTCTTTCGTAATTTTTGAGCTTTCGATCTTTGAGATGTCGATCAGGGGAACTCTTAACGCTTTGCTCAGGGTCTGGCAGAGATCGAGTTCCGTTATGAAATCAAGTTGAATAAGAGCTTGTCCCAGCTTATGTCCCCAACGACGCTGATAAGCAAGGGCCGTTTTAAGTTGGGTCTGATCGATTTTACCTTCCTGAAGAAGGATTTCGCCTAGTCGCGCTCGACTCATGAGTTATCGACCCTTTCATTCGGCATGCCCTATCATAATGTCGATCGACAGGTCACGGAAGTGAAATTCATCCGGCCATTGAGTTCCTGACTTTCAATTTCACAGGATGTTGGATAGTCGTCGTTTGCGTATTCGCATTGGATCTGCCGGTAGGGCGTGCGTCGTTTAACGGGATGTTGATGGGTATCGACCCAGACCTCCGCCGTATCTGAAGATGCAATCTTCCCAAAAATGAAAGCCACCTCCCTCCACCAATCCGGGTGAAACCATGTTTGAAAAAGAGAAAAAGAATTCAAATTCTTTTGGCCGTCTTTATCGGTATAGATTCGTTGATGATCGTTTAGCGTAATTTTTGCCACACGCGTTCCAAAGGCATTGAGAACGACCAAATCCAACGAGGATTCTTCTTCCTGAAGCCGAAAATGCATTTGAAGGCCAGCCTTAAGTTTATCTTCCGAAGATTTAAGATTTGCTTCCATAACGGCTTCGCAGTCGTAAAAAGAAGATGTCCGTTGATTGTCGGGAAGTATCGAAAGGCTCGTGGGCGTTCTTAAGCTCGCGCAGCCGAGAAGACAAAAACTAGTAAGTATTGTCGGTATCCAAAAGAGCCATTTTGTTTCGTACTCTTTCTTGAACCACCTTATTTTCGGAATTCGAATCGAGATCATCCGTTTGTTTTGCATGAGCTGCGTCTCCCGACCATCTCATGATTCGTTTATAAACTTCAAGGGCTTGTTGCTGAAGACCCATTTTCGAATACGTATCCGCCAAATGTTCCAAAATCACCGGCTGCGACGGAGCCATGGCATTTGCGCGCTCCAAAATTTTGGAGGCTTTTTTGTATTCTCCCGTTTGGTAGTAAAGCCAGCCCAACGAATCCAAAATGAATCCATTATCGGGAGCGAGTTGAACGGCCTTTTTAAGCATGATTTCTGCCTCTGGCAGATTCACTTTTTGTTCCACATAACTGTAACCGATATGATTTAAGGCGTGCGCATGATTCGGGTTGATGGCAAGAAGAAGGCGCATTTTTTCGATACCACCTTTGGTATCTCCAGCACGATCCAATAAAGTTCCTAGCATGAACAGAATTTTTTCATTGTCTTTAAAAAGCTCCGTGGCTTTCGTCAGTATTCGGATACTTTCCGGAAGATGATTTTGTCTCTCGTGTTCGGCGGCAAGCGCCAGGAAAAGTTCAGGGTTGTCTTCCCGTTTCTCAACAGCCTCTTGAAGACTTCGAATCGCTTTGTCGTTTTCGTTAAAATGCACGGATTGAAGGAGGGACATTTGAATGCGACCTTCGGCATAGTAATCCGATTTGGAATCAATTCGGCTAAAGAGGTCTACCGCTCGCTTTGGATCGTCTGTTTCCACGCAGAGAGACGCTAGGTAAAAATACACTCGATCGTGGGAAGCAGATGGATCTTTTAACATTTCTTCAAAGATTTCTTTGGCATCTGGGAATTGTTTCAGTTTGTAATGAATCAGAGCGGCCCGCATTTGACTTTGTGAATCTTTCGGATCAATCGCTAAAGACTGTTTCAAATAACCCAAAGCGGTCTCGTAATTTTCTTCGATCAAAGAAAGGTTGACGAGTTTCTGAAGGAGCTCAGTATCTCCACCGCTAACCGCGAGAGCCGAATGATAAACGCTAATCGCTTCGGTAATATTTCCTTCAAGCTCAAGTTGAAGCCCAAGAGCTTTCGAGGCGGCGGTGAATCCTGGTCTTAAATCCAGGGCCTTTCGAAAAGCGCGTTGTGCGGGTTTTCGATTCTGAAATAACGAATGAATTTTTCCGAGAAAGTAATAGGCGACCTCATCATCTGGGGCCGACCGTAAATAAAGTTCAAGTTCGGAGATGCTTTCTGGATATTTTTTATAATCCGCGAGCATGGCCACTTTTGTAAGAGCTGTTTCGCGAGCTTTCGTTTTATTTCCTGCCTCGGTATAAAGGGCGGAAGCTCGATCTAAAGAAGCGGTAGTCGCGTCGAGGTCTGCTTGAATGGAGGCAATACGTGCTTTGAGAAGATGGTAGTCAGGATTATTGTCCTCTTCTTTCGAAACTTTTTCGAGTAAAGGAATGGCTTGCTCGGTCTGCCCCATATTGATGAATTCTTCGGCTTGTTTCATCAGGAGAATCGACGAACCTTGATCAAATTGAGCAGCGTATTGATAGTATTCCAAAGCAACTTTTGAGTTACTTTCTAGGCCCGCTAATGAGCCAAGCAAGAAATAAAAATAACTTTGATAACGAAAATCTGAGACATTTCCATACGGCAATGTGGTTGGATGGAAGCTTGAGACAACGAGAATAATAATTCCGAGAGTGAGGAATTTCGGAATATGAATTTTGATAAACAACCGCTTCCTCCCCAACGATAAATGCGCTTTCAAAGATGCGAAGAAAGACGCAAAAGCCGTCACTTTTATTTTACGATTGAATGCTTAAACCCACAAATGACGCGGCCTAGAGCGCATACCTCGTTTTCTGACACTTAAAATTTTCGTATTTAGGGGGGCTAGACATATCGGGAAAAGTATGTTCGGAGCGAAATAAAAAAAGGCCGCTGTGAGTTAAGGGAGAAACTCACAACGGCACCTAGGGAGTAATAAGAGTTAGGGGTATAGCCTTATTTTTAGTAAGGCTACCAAACAGAATTGCAAGGACGATGCCAGGGCATGCCAGTCACTAAACCGTTAGAATTCTTGTGAATTTTCAAGACACCGTTTTCCAAATCTGCAAATTTTTCATACCTCGACGCGCATTAAACGTCTTGAGAGCGGGATTTAAGAGCCCTTGATCGATTCAATCTGGAAGGTCGTATGTTTAATTCCGTATTTTTCGAGGAGAAGGTGATTCATTTCATGAATGAGTTCTTCGGACTCTTTCATCGAATAAATAGTCGCTTCCACATGGGCGGTCATCGCAAAGAGGTGTGCGGTGATTTCCCAAATATGAAAATCGTGAATACGCACAATACTTGGAAAGGCTTCTCTCAATCCTTTTTCAATTTCATCCGCATCCAAATGTTTAGGGGTTCCTTCGAGTAAGATATGGCTTGAATCCCAGAGCAAACGAAGGGCCATGAAAATAATCATGCAAGCGACAAAAGTGGAAGCAAGGGAGTCGATCCAAATAATACCGGTGAATCTCATAAGAGCGGCCCCTATGATAACGGCTACGGATGATAACGTATCGCCAAGAACATGAAGGTAAGCACCCTTTATGTTAAGGTTATGAGAATGTCCTTCCTTTAATAAAACAAGCATCAGGATATTCACCAACAAACCGATTACGGAGAAGTCAAACATGATCGCGGCGTTGATTTCGACTGGAGTTTGAAATCGAAGGTATGCGGCTCGTAGAATTCCGGCGGCAATCAGACAGAGAACAATTCCGTTTAGAAGAGCGGCAAGGACTTCAAGGCGATAATATCCGTAGGAGCGCCTGGAGGATTGGGGCCGCTCAGCCAGGTAGCCTGCAATCAAGGCAATTCCCAAGGCCATGGCATCCGCGATTACATGAAAGGCGTCCGCTAAGAGCGCCAAACTTCCAGAAAGCCAACTCCCCAGCACCTCAATGATAAATAGACTGATAGCAATACCAAACGTCCATTTAAGGCGTCGAAAGCTCTTCTGTCGCATGGGAGGAGGGCCCTGCGGATGACGAGCGTTTGACTCGGGCTCGTGTTCAATTAAACAAACGTCTTTAGACATCTGTTTATATTTTTGATTATTCTTCGATAATATGTCACTTGAGGAATCATGAGTTTGGCCACGCAATCGATATATAAAGAGAGCTTAAGGAGGGCTGTGGGCTTTAAAACAAGGCCTATTCAAATCGGGAAGGTGTGGATGGGCGGAGATTACCCCATTGCGATTCAGTCCATGACGACAACCGATACTATGAATATTGAAGCCACGCTTCGGCAGGTTAAAGATTTGGCAGATGCTGGTTGCCAAATCGTTCGGATTACGGCGCCGACTGTTCAGGATGCAGAAGCTTTGAAAGAAATCAAAGAGCGCTTGCTTAAGGAAGGATACGATATCCCCCTTGTGGCTGACATTCATTTTGTTCCAGCCGCGGCGATGGTTGCGGCGGATTTTGTGGAGAAAGTTCGAATTAATCCGGGTAATTATGCCGATCGAAAAATGTTTAAAACTCGAGAATATACCGACGCTGAATACCAAGAAGAGCTTGAGCGTATTCACGAGAAGTTTAAGCCCTTGGTTCTTAAACTAAAGGCGTTAGGAAGGGCTCTTCGAATCGGAACAAATCATGGATCTCTTTCGGATCGTATTATGAATCGCTACGGCGATACGCCCGAAGGCATGGTTGAATCGGCATTTGAATTTGCGGAAATTTGCCGTAAGTACGATTTTCATAATTTCTGTTTTTCCATGAAAGCTTCGAATGTCGGAGTCATGACGAAGGCTTACAGACTTTTGGTTGAACGACAAAAAGAAAAGGGATGGGACTACCCCATTCACTTAGGTGTGACGGAAGCGGGAGATGGAGAAGATGGCCGATATAAGTCGGCCATTGGGATCGGTACTCTGTTGGCCGAAGGGATAGGAGACACCATTCGTGTATCATTGACAGAAACCTCAGTGAAGGAAATCCCCGTTGCTCGCGCCATCGCGGATCGGTTTCCGCGTTTGAAACCCGCTATCCAAAGTCGATATACTGTCGTGGAAACTGAAAACACACCGAAGAGGGCTCCTGAGGTTTGGCTTAAGTTTTCGAATCTGGAAGACTTTAAAAGTCAATTTTTGCGAACAGATTTAAGGCCCGATGTTATTTACCTAGAGAATATAGAAGAAGTTCGTGATGAACTTCATTTTTTAAGACTTCAGCTAAAAACCATTTTGAAAGTCGAGGCTTTTAAATTGGCGGCTAGGAAAACTTTGGACTGGTGGAATGACGAAAGAACTCAGAAGAAAATTTTACAAAATGTCGATGTTCTGGTTTCGAATGATGATGAAAGTATCGACGGCAAAGATAGTGTGCGTTTTTATTCGTCGATTGAAGAACTCCGAAATGAAACGGCCATCATCCCTTCAAAGGCTATTTTAGGTTGGACGGGAGAGGGCGCGAGTTTAGAATGGATTATTCGGGCAAGTTTGAACTTGGGCTCGGCCTTTGTTGATCTTCCGCTTCGAGGAGTTCTCATTGATTTTCCAGATATAAAGGCTTGTCTACAGTCAAGTTATGCTGTTCTTCAGGCGACTCGTCGGCGAATGACAAAAACCGAATATATTTCGTGCCCTTCTTGCGGGCGAACTTTATTTGATTTGGAGGAAACAACCGCACGAATTAAAAATGTCACTGGGCATTTGAAGGGCGTAAAGATCGCCGTGATGGGCTGTATCGTCAACGGACCGGGGGAGATGGCCGATGCAGATTTTGGATATGTGGGGGGAGCTCCGGGG
Source organism: uncultured Bacteriovoracaceae bacterium (assembly GCA_964611175.1). GTDB lineage: Bacteria > Bdellovibrionota > UBA2394 > UBA2394 > UBA2394 > CAZSZT01. The sequence goes on along the minus strand of CAZSZT010000024.1, from coordinate 2,107 downwards.
CGTGTCAATTTGTACGTTGGAAAAGACTGTGTTGAGAGGAATATTCCTTCCGCCGAAGCTCCGGATCGTCTCGTAAGTCTTATTAAATCGAATGGTCAGTGGATAGACCCCCCGGGTTCATTTTTGGGATGACGTTTCGTTTGGGCTTTGGATTGTCCAACCTAATTCTTTCGCCGTTTGAAATCCGATAACAATTTCATGAAGTCCTGAAATAGGACGCTTTTTTTGGGGAGCTGTCGGAACATCTTTGCCCATGAGTTCGGCTTTGGATTGAGGATAGGGAGGTTTTTCATTTGGATAAGCAAAACCGTCTGGAAAAAACGGCATTCCGGTTCTTAAATCTCGCTTGTCTCTTGCACCATAGAGAATAGCAATTTCTCGCGCGAGCGCCGAAAGGGTTGTCAGCCGTTGCGATGAATGCGTGGGAGCAAAGACGAGCCCCCGTTTTTCCTGGCGGGGTCCTTTGAATTCTTCAGGAAAAACAGATTGATTTCCATTGCTTCCGTTCGACGGATAAAGATAGATGAGAATTTCGGCATCTCCTCCTGCCGGATGCAGGATTTTTTGGTTTAAAAATCCAAAAATCCCGGCTGATTTTATCAATTCACCGACATTGGCTTGTTGTTCGATGCCGGGATCGATACTTTGCAATGAATTTAAAACAAGGGAAAGGACCTTTTCAGACGACTTCGTATATCTTGCATATTCTCGATTAAAAAGATTTTCCACCTGCGAAATGGAAGGAGATTGCGTGCGCAACATATTGATGTATCGTTGATTCTGGTCTTGATTTCCGGCTCCAATAAAAATGAGATTGATCGTTTGTATTGGAGATAATCCGGCGACGGGCTCGGAAACCCTAAAAAATTGAATATATGAAATAATCGCCGACGCCGAGAAAAGGCAAATCAAAAGGGCCGAGATGAGCCAGATGCGCCGATTTTGTTCTTTAAGTTCTGATTCCGCCAGGGGGGAGTTATTCAAGAAAGGAATGTCTGATGAACGAGATTTCCTTTTTTCCTTTGGGCTTTTCACGGGAGAAGCGTAAACCGACGCGAGTTCTTCAAAATCTTTAAGAATTTTATTTCGATCCATGGCATTCGTAATTTCCGAATCGATATCTGGATGGGAACCTGAGAATGTTGTTTTTTCGAAAGCCTCGAGTTCTTTGTAGGAAGAGATCTCCATTCCAGGAACATGTTGCTTCAATGTTTCCTTTTGGTCTCGATCCAGATTGGAAAATTCCAATTTTTCTTTAACGGAAATTCGTTGAAGTTGAGAATCTTCAGCGGCTAAGTCATATTCGGGAATGGTTGCCAGATCGAAACTACTTGGAACTCCCGGCGATTGAGCGAAAGTTTCCATTTCCTGAGAGGTCTTCATATGGACAACTTTTTTTGGAGGGAGGCCCCGCAGGATTTTTGCACGTTCATCTTCTGTTAGTGGATAATGTCGTGTCGCTTCGTTGGCATGATCGACTTCCAGAATGGTGGCCTCGTCTTCTGGTTCTTCCATAACGTCCGTATAATTTTTTAAATCTTGAGGCGCCGTGATTTTAAGTTCCTCGTCGCCTTCGGATCTCCTTAAGGCATTTTGAATAATTTCTAATTCTTGAACCATTTCGGCTTGAAAGGCGACTCGAAGATAGTCCGAGAGTTTCTTTTTGTAATATTGCCGAACCACCTTGGAATTAAAATCGAGTTCGTTGTTTTTCTGAAAAAACTGATGAATGGCTAAAAAGAGTTCTGGTGCCGTCTGATACCGTTTGCGTGAGGATTTATTTAAACATCGTGTGATAATATCTCGCATATCACCTGGAATTGCTGGCCCCGTAACTCGCAAATCGGTGATTCGTCCATCGATGACTTTTTTAAAAAGGGCGCTTGCTGAATCGGCATGAAAGGGAAGTTGATTCGTAAGGAGTTCATAATAAACGACGCCCAAGCTATAGAGATCGCTTGCCTTCACGACGGGGTCATTTACCGCTTGTTCGGGAGGCATATAAGCCAGTTTTCCAAGCGCGACTTGTGAAAAACCCGGTTGAAGGCGACTTTCTGCCGTTGCGATTCCAAAATCCGTCAATTTGATTTCGCCCCGATAGCCAAGA
>CAZSZT010000023.1:5224-10091 GCA_964611175.1 uncultured Bacteriovoracaceae bacterium | reverse complement strand
ACTACAGGCAAGCGCCAGCTCAAATCCACCGCCAAGACACTGGCCGGAAACTCGGGCAAGGCTAGGAATCGGCAAATCGACAAGGCTTCCAATGAATTGGTGGAAGGACGGCAACATTTTCGTGACACGATCGGGAAGGTGCTCTTCAACACTTGCCCCATAGCAGAAATGCGCCCCCGCTCCGGTCAAAATCACGAGTTTCCTTTGAGGTACCGTGGATTGCCGCCTCAAAGCCTCCGCCAACGACTCCATCATCTCTGAATTCAAGATATTGGCCGGCGGAGCATTCAGCGTGATGGTGACAACCTGGGCGTCGTAGGACTCTCGAATCTCCACCGGAGAATCTGTCACGGCATGATCTCCTGAAAAAGTTGTTCGTTCCAAGGCTGTGCCGTGGCCAGCGCCTTACGAAGTTTAATAAAATCAACTTCTCTTTTTTCCTTGGATCCCTCGTTAAAAGCTCGAAATCCAGCTTTGGCCTCGGTCATCATATTCAACGCAAGCCAAGATCGATTCGTTTCAGAGTTTCTTTGCCAATGCTCGAGTTTTTTCTTTCGAAGTGATTCCAAAGTCTTGGCCAGACAATCCGGCATTGTCAGGGATAAAGCAAACGCCATTTTCTCAACTTCACGATCCAACTGACTGAAATCCAACTGACACTCGGCAGCGATTTTTGCCGCCTCGGCTTTACTCGCGCCCGTCTTAAAGCTGCCATAATGCGGATTACCCCATTCATCCCTCTCGTTCAGATCGACAAACGGATTCGAAATGAACTCACCTTTTTTGTTTTTAAAAACAGGAACGATTTTATTCACAAGTCCCATCGACACGGCCTGGTGCGCGGACCATGGTTCGCAAAGAGCGCAGGATTCAATGGCACGACCAATGCCAACGTAGAGATGCAAGAAATCCGTCGACCCCCCGTCCGGCGCCGATCCATGCTTGGGCCCGGCTTGTCCAAAACGCGCGGTATCGGCCGCAATCGTGAAATCACAGGCCATTCCGATTTCTTGCCCTCCCGCAATTCGAAAACCATTGACTCGATTGATAACCGGTTTGTCACAAGTCAGAATCCCCGTCACCATATCATTAAATAAACGCATATATTGTTTGTATTCTTGGGGATTGCCCGCATAGTACTCGGCGTATTCTTTTGTATTCCCGCCGGTGCAAAAGGCTTTATCGCCAACGGCCGTGAAAACCACCGAGACGACGGACCGATCGCAGGATGCCTCTCGAAAAGCTAAAATGACTTCTTTAATCGCGTCGGTCGTATAGGAATTGTACTGCTCAGGATTATTTAGAATGATCCATTGATTATAAAGTCCGTCCACTTTTTCATGGCGAGCGTTCATAACGGGCTTCTTCTCAAACAGGATATTTTTATATCGGTAATCGGAAACAAGATGATGGTTTTTCACGGCGGCTCCTTTTCTGATTTAGCAGGCAGTTAAAATGGCTCTTTTTGTGAGATGATGATTTTGCGCTCGTTCGATCACGTCGTTCACCTGATCGAGAGAGAATTCCTGTATATTGTCACGAATATTGATTTCATTTTTGAGCACTTGGTTCAAAACATCAGGATAATACGCGGGTCGACACCCCCAATTGCCAAAGACATCGGCATCAAAGGCCATGATATTGCTCAAACGAATACTGAGCTTATCCATGGTAAAACCAACAATACCCAGCGTTCCCGCAAAATTCAGAAGCGAAAAAGCCGTGGATTGTCCGGCGAGTGTTCCGCTCATTTCAAAAATTTTCCACTGAGTTTTTGGAAGATGATGCGCCTTCACCAAATTCCTTACTTCTTCCTTGATCGCCTTTTCCGATAAATCTCTGACATTGAGAACAAAATCTGCGCCAAGCTTTTGGGCATGAGCAAGCTTGGCATCATCAATATCCAGAACAAGCAAGCGCGCCCCTCGACTTCGAGCGTGTTGAACCATATAAATGCCGACACCTCCGACACCGACAACAATGGCAAGATGGCCCGCCCTCAACCCCGATCGTCTTAGAGACTGATACGGTGTCGTGACGGCGTCGGCAATAACTGACAGTTGCGCCAACGAATACTCACCGAGATGGTCTGGTACCTCACAAAGGAACCTTGCGGGAACAACAAGATGACTCGCAAATCCTCCATGAAAGTCATTGCCGGGCATTTTCTGGTTTTGGCAGATATTATCTCTTTCAACGCGGCAGAGATCGCAATCTCCGCAAGGTAAGACTGCCGGAACAATCACGTTTTTTTTCATCCAAGATCTAACGGACTCTCCTGCTTGGACAACACGACCGCTGATCTCGTGCCCGAGAATTAAGGGGAGTTCTTTCTTTGTCTTTACCTCTCCCCGAATGAAGCCTAAATCCGTATGACACAGCCCGCAGCCCGCGACCTGAACAATCACCTCGTTGGATTCCAAATTCTCGATCGTAAAGTCTCGGCGTTCCAAAGGTTGCTGAGGAGCAACAAAGAAATACCCAAAGGCCTTCACAGGCATACCACTCATCGTCAACTCCCTTTTATCTGGTCTCTTGTAACGACCAAAACCCATGCCAGGCAACAAAAAAATCGATCAAACGTTCGTTCGGGTGCCATTTTTAAAAAAGACCGTGACTTTATAGGACCCACGTTTTGATATGAAGCATGCTGATCGCCGAGCGAAACATCAATTCAACGGTCAGAAAAGTCGATGGCCGAACGATTAAGACAGAGGCCTCCTTGCTGGATTTAAACCATTCCATGCGGGTTACCCTGACAATTGACTTACCCACGCGAACCATCACGGAAGCCGTGGGTCATATTCAAAAGGGCCCCCTTCGAATCTGTTCCACGACAACGGAACTCATGGGCCAGCTGAAAGGACTCAAGTTGGAGCGCGGTATCAACCAACGGCTCGTCCAAGCCCTCCTGCATCCGGATGGATGCACTCATCTTTACGAACTTGCACTCAACGCCGTTCGATTTAGTTTTAACATCATGATCGGAATGAATTTTGATTTTGATGAGTGGATGAAACGGTCGATGTCCGATGAGGATTTTATTCGTGTCGCCACTCCTCATTTAAAAAACGCGTGTCGGCCATTTAAGATCGAAGACTCCATTCCAAAGGAGAAAAAATGAAAATTACGGACGCTCTTTTAGGAGAGCATGGTGTTTTGTATAGCCTCATGAGCCAGATTGAAAAAATTGCATCGGAGGCGGACACGATCGAAGCGTTTCACGGCGCGGCCAAGATCTTTGGCAACGGCCTTCTCACCCACGCACGAATAGAGGAGAGTCTTCTCTTTCCAGCTCTTGAAAAGCATATGGGCCCCGCTGGTCCCCTCGATGTTATGAAGGAAGAGCATTCGGAAATCGAAAGCCTCACCGAACAAATTTGTGACGAACAGGATCTCCACAAGGCCCAAAAAACTCTCCATCATCTTCTGGAATTGACGCGATCCCATTTCGAGAAGGAAGAACAGATCCTTTTTCGACTCAGCGAAGATCACTTGCCCCCAGAAGATCTTCAATCGTTAGGCCGTGACTGGTCAAACGAGAGAAATGTCTCGATTTAAACGAGGCTTTTTTTCAGAGATTCGAATTGTCGTCGAACAAAAACACCGGCCATTTTTTTCCGATACGACGGAGGTAAAAAATCCTGCTTTGCGAGGGGCTGAGATCTTTTTATGGCTTCGGAAACAGCTGCCGTCGTAAGAGCATCGAAGTCGGTTTCCTTCATCTGAAAAAATACCGGGTGGGAATTCATTCCCGTCAATGCCACCGAACCCACAAAAAAATCGCCCTCCCTCCGCAAGCCCACCGCCGCCCCCACGGAAGGAAAATCAAAGGCGTTTCGAATTCGGAGTTTTAAATAAGACGAGACTTCCGGTCTTGGCAGATCGATCTGAATCTCCGTAATGAGTTCGCCCGGCTTCAAATGATTTCTTTCGATACCGTCCTCCACATAAAACTCGCGGGCAGGCTCCAGGCGCTCCTCTTTCAGATTCGAAATCTTAAAACGTGCGTCCAAAATCAGGAGGGCAGGCGCGATATCCGAAACAAAACGAGCTCGACAAAGAGGAAAATCTCCTCTCCTGGCTCTTTTGACAATATGGCATACTTCACCTCCGGCCTTATAACACGGGTCGTGCGACAAACGATTCAAAACTGTCTGATTAAAAAAAATACAACGATTGTTCACCAAAATATTCCCACCCAAGGTCCCACGATTTCGGATCTGGGGACTTCCGACATATTTCGCCGCTCGCCCAACAAGAGGCGCCCATTTCATGACATCGGGATGATTCGAAAGTTCGGCCAGCGTCGTCAGGGGCCCTAAACGTAGAACTTCCTTTTCAACTCGAATTCCGCATAATTCCTCAAGACCGGAAATCGAAATCCAGAACTCTGTCGATAAGGCTTCATTCTTAAGGGGTGGCATCAAATCCGTTCCACCCGCTCCAACGACGAACGGCCGGTTCTGATTTGCAAGTTCATGGATGGAGCGAAGAGCCTCTGACAAATTCGATGGGCGTAAGTATTTAAAGGTTTTCAACATCCGTTTCGCCCCTTCTCTTCCAATGCGGCTAAAACTTTGTCGGGCGTCATGGGCACGCTCGTGAGTCGAACGCCAATCGCATCATAAACAGCATTCGAAACAGCGGGAATGATGGGCGCCAAAGCACCCTCTCCAACTTCTTTGGCCCCAAAGGGACCCTCGGTTTCCGACGAAGGCGGAATGATCAGATCGATTTCGGGTTGTTCAAACGGCGAAAGTATTTTGTATTCCAAAAAGGAAGCATTCTGAATGCTCCCTTTCTCATAGGTCATTTTTTCCATCAAGGCTTGCCCTAAGCCCATATGAATCGACCCTTCAATCTG
>CAZSZT010000023.1:1517-5214 GCA_964611175.1 uncultured Bacteriovoracaceae bacterium | reverse complement strand
CCGGCCACCGCGAGTGGATTCAGAGGAAAGCCGCAATCGTGGGCCGCAGTAACCTTATCCACGCGAATGAATCCTGTATCTCGATCCACCGTGACCTCGGTGATAAAGGCGGTAAAACTATAGCTTGGGCTAAGTCCAGCGCCTGCTCCTTTGAATGATCCCCCTAACTTTGGAGAAAAATAATTTCCATTCGACTGAAGCGCCCCAACACCGCTTAACGCTCTCTCCAAAACCCGGTGATAATCCAATTGACTTCCTGCGGCCGGTCCAGACAAAACAAAAATCTTTTTATTCGAAAACAAGAAACCGTCGGAATAATCCGGATTCGCGCCTAAAAATTCCTGATCAAAATTGGGGGCGCGCTGGCCCTGTCGAAAAAAGTCAGGAGGCTCGCTCGAAGGGCGTTGGGAGGGCATTGGAATTCCAAGCAAGGAACACGCAGCCTTCACCAGCTTTCGTCTCATCTGAATCGCCGCATTTCTCGCCGCATTGCCCGCCATAAACGTTACTCGAGAGCTATAACTTCCGAGATCAATGGGGCAAAGACCCGTGTCCGCCGATATAACCCGGATGAATGAAAGCGGAAGGCCTAGAACTTCAGCGACGATTTGGGCCAACATCGTATCGCTGCCCTGTCCAATATCGGCGGCTCCGGAGAAAACGCTCACCCGCCCATCGAAATCGATCGTCAAACGAACCGTCGACTGTGGCATCTCGTTCCAATGAATGGGCAAGGCCGATCCGCTAATAAAAAAACCACAGGCGACGCCGATTCCCTTTCCAAACGGAAGTTTCTTGTATTTTTCCTTCCAGCGACTTCTGCGCATGGCTTCGCGAAGCCCTTCTTTCAAATTGCAAGAGGTGATTCGGAATTCATTGGGCGTGAGCGTGTATTCTTCATGAATCATCTTGAGACGCTCCTCGCAAGGGTCAAGGCCGGCGTCGACAATCGCCCGATCCAAAAGAACCTCACTCGCAAATCTTGGATTAACCCCTCCATGCCCACGCATGGCGCCGCACATGGGCTTGTTGGTATAGACTCGATCGCATTTAAAGGAATAGTTGGGAAGTCGATAAGGTCCCTGCAAAAGCACTCCGTTATAATACGTTGTGACCACTCCAAAACTTGCGTAAGACCCCCCATCGATCAGAACATCCGAATGAATCGCCTTCAACCCTTCTTTCGAATGGAATCCTAATTTCATTTTGATTTGAGTCGGATGTCGACCGTGGTTGCTGATAAAAACCTCTTCCCGGTTAAACCGGTACCGCTGATTGCGACCCGTGAGCAAAGCCAACCTGGCACAAATGATTTCGTGCGGGAAAGGGTCGCCTTTTCCTCCAAATCCCCCCCCAAGAACCGGTTTGATGACTCGAATTTTTTCAAGCGGATATTCTAAAACATCCGAAAGGGCTCGATGCAAATAATGGGGGACTTGGGTCGCCGAATAGACCGTTAAATTCCTCTCGCTATCGATTTCCACTTGAGTCGCATGGGGTTCCGTGAATCCATGAGTGACCGGAGCGAAGTCAAACTCGCCTTCGACAATCACTTCGCTTTCGCCAAAACCTTTTTCAATATCGCCAAAACTTTGATTCACGGACTTATGAAGATTCGTCGGCTTACCGAGTTCAGGATGAATGAGAGAATCGGTTGGCGTTAACGAATTCTTCGGTTCCAAGACCGCTTCGTGCGGAAGATAGTCGATGTGAATGCGGGTGACGGCCTCCTCGGCAATCGCCTCGGTTTCTGCCGAAACAGCGGCAACGGCCTCACCCATAAAAATCACTCGATCTCGTGCAATCGCGGGCTCGTCTTTACTGATAGGAAGAACGCCGAACGTTCGATGGAAATCCTGTCCTGTCACCACGCCGAAAACGCCTGGAAGATTTCTGGCTTTCGAAACGTCCACAGATTGAATCTTCGCCGATGCATGAGGCGAACGGAGAATTTTTACGAAAAGCGGGTTCTTGAGTCTAAGATCATCCGTATATTGAGCTCGGCCCGTTACTTTATCTCTCGCGCCAACAAGAGGTGTTGGCTTTCCAATGCTACCGTAGGTCGTTTCCGCATTCATTCTTTCGATTCCGATATCTTTTCTGCGGCAGTCTCGACGGCTTTCTCAATTCGTGTATAACCCGTGCACCGACAGATCGTGCCCGCAATACAAGACTTAATCTCCGTTTGAGAAGGGGAAGGAATCTCCCGCAACAAAGATACCGCGTTGAGAACCATGGCGGGAGTGCAGAACCCACACTGAATGGCGCCTTCCTGAACGAAGGCTTCCTGAACAGGATGAAGTTGACCGCCTTTTTCAAGACCCTCGATGGTTTCAATTTCGAGCCCCTCGACTTCGCACGCTAATAATAAACAGGACAGCGTGGGTCGGCCATTGATTAAAACACTGCAACAACCACAGTCTCCGAGGTCACACCCGCGCTTTGTCCCTGTTAAATGGATCTCGTCCCGAAGGAATTCCAGCAAAGTCATGGAGGATGAAATCGCTCGTGTATAAATCCTCCCGTTCACGTTTAACTCGACGACGATTCTTTGAACACCGGAATTCAGCATCGTCGAACTGCGCTTTCTTTTTCTTTCATCATGAAATAAGCCCGCTCCGTCACAGGAACCTTGATATGATATTTCTGGGCGATTCGGTAAAGCGCACCACAATGCGATTCATTTTCCGTGGGCCGATTCCTTTCGATATCGGTGAGCATCGACGGTCGATGGTCACCGCCCTTTTTCATATACTCTATGGCTTCTTCCAAAAAATCAGGGCCAATGCCGAGTTTCATTTCTCTTGCGAGAACAATACCTTCACTCACGATATCTCGAACATTTTGAGTCAGGTCCGGCATTTCAAAAACTTCCTTCATGGATTTTCCATTTAGCGCACAAACGGTACCCATGGAAGCATTCAAAATGACTTTTCGAAAAACGGCTTCCAAATAATGTGCGCTTAACTCCACGGGGAAACCAGCCGTATTGAGATCCGTGGCAATTTGTCTTGTTCGAGATTCGTCGACTTCAGGACGTAGCGATAAAAAGTGGGGCATCGAAAACACAACTTCAATCTCATTTTCAGACCTCAAACGCGCGCCGAGATTCAATACCATTCGTAAGACACGTGTGGGTCCAAAAATTTCGATCGCTTGAGATTCAACATCAAACCCATTTTGACAGGAAACGAAGAGCGACGGGATTTCTGGATTCAATTCCTTGATTTGCTTTAAAATCGCTGGCGAATCACAGGTTTTGGTGCAGATTAAAATAACGTCGGGTTTAAAATTCAGGAACTCAGCCATCTCTAAATACACATCCGTAAATCGCGCTTGAGCACTCAAACATCCCGTTAACGTTACCGGAGCATTTCTCAAGGCTGTCCATTTTTCGAAATATCCACAAAGGACCGAAACTGGATGCCCAGCCTGCCTCAAAAAGGTCCCAATACTTGACCCCACGGCGCCAAACCCGATCACCCCATAACGCATAGGCATGCCATACACCAATCTCTTTCCAGGTGTCACGGTGTACTGGAAAAATCGTCACATAGAATCCCTTTGTTTACATGGAAGCCAGTCCTGTTTATCTAAATCCATGGGATTTTGGTTCGAGTGGGCGGAGTTTATCACCAAGTGGATCCATATCATCGCTGGAATATCGTGGATCGGTAATTCATTCTATTTTATGTGG
>CAZSZT010000023.1:0-1507 GCA_964611175.1 uncultured Bacteriovoracaceae bacterium | reverse complement strand
GTCCATCGAGGGGGAAGTCAAGATGGTCCATGGTGGGGGGTACTACGAAGTTAAAAAGAAAACGATCGACGCTCATTCCCTTCCCAAAAACCTGCACTGGTTTAAGTGGGAAGCAACGTGGACGTGGATCAGTGGCTTTTTCCTTTTGGGGATCATTTATTTTTCTCGAAAGGCTATTTTCCTAATCGACCCTCAAGTCATGCCTCTCGGTTCATGGCAAGCCATCACCTACAGCCTCCTTGCGATAACGGGAACCTGGTTTCTTTACGATGCTCTTTGGCAATCAAAACTGGCAAAGCATGAAGGAATCCTCACGGCAATCTCGGTTCTCCTTCTGGCGTTTCTCGCCTACGGTCTTTGTCATATTTTCAGCGGACGTGCTGCCTACACTTTGTTTGGGGCGGCACTCGGAACTCTCATGGTTCTTAACGTTTGGATTCGAATCTTGCCCACCCAGAAAAAAATGCTCGAACTTGCGGAAGGCGGACAGAGTGTTCCTCACGATATTGGGATGAACGGCAAACGAAGATCGACCCATAATTCTTATCTAACGTTACCCGTATTATTTGCGATGATGAGTAATCATTTGCCTTCCGCTTACGGGCATTCTTGGAACGAAATCATTTTAATATTACTGGCCATTCTCGGAGGGTTCAGTCGACATATGATGCTCGGGTGGAACCGAGGAGAAAAACGCCTTTGGACGCTGATTCCTTCGGTGGTAATTCTTGGAATCATCTCTTTCATGCTTCGACCGACCCAAACGGATTCTTCGACGGGCGCGGCCGAGCCAACGTTTCGTGATGTTCGCACGATCCTTGAGACTCGGTGCGTGAGCTGCCATTCTCCCGCTCCGACGGATCTCGATTTCGGAGCCGCTCGCGCCTTTGACTTTACAGACCCCGCCATGATTCAGCTTTTTGCGGAAAGAATGAGAGTGCGAGCCGTGGAAACTCAAACCATGCCGCCAGCAAATAAAACCCAGATGACGGACCAAGAGCGAAGGATTTTGAAGAGATGGATTCAAAACGGAGCGAAGATCGGAACTCCTTAGCGGATATTGTTGGGCAATCGGCTGCAGCCCTTTCTGCGGTTGAAATCGGGCTTGGAAGCCTGCTTCATACTTTTCGAATTCCGTTTTCCGGAACCTTTTTGTCGTTAAACCAAGGCTTCTTTCTTTCACGCACGACTCTGCAGGCACGCGCGAATCCCGGCGCTCGATTCTTGGGCGTACAGATTTCAAGTCTTGCAAGCATTTTGAAATCCCTTTCCCCGTCCGGAAAAAAACTGACACCCATGCTCGCCATTGCGGCGCAAGGGATACTGTTCACCCTCGGACCTATGCTCTTTGGTATTAATCTCTTGGGTCTCGGTTTGGGAATGCTCCTTCTCAGTCTATGGTCCTTCATTCAGTCCCTTCTCATTTATTGGTTATTGTATGGTAATACCCTTTTTGAGGGAGTTCGGTTTTTCTTTGAGAAATTCTCGGCTGAATTTCCCTTTCAAA
>CAZSZT010000022.1:0-10178 GCA_964611175.1 uncultured Bacteriovoracaceae bacterium | reverse complement strand
CTTGCCGCTACATAAAACAACTCGTTTTGCGAGGGCAGGTTGTGAAGGAAGATCGACTAAAATAGGTTCGAAACTTGCATCTAAGAAATCCGCTTTTCGAGAAATAACATCGGGGTGCCGAAGCAAGGATTTTGGAGTCATGACAATCAAAGGCTTTCGAAACTTTCGAAGCATTTGTCGTCTGAGAAGATGAAAATAGCTAGCGGGCGTTGACGGATAAACGACATTCATATTGTTTTGAGCACAAAGCTGAAGATATCGCTCCAGACGAGCACTCGAATGCTCGGGGCCTTGTCCTTCGTAACCGTGGGGTAAGAGTAAAACGAGTCCGCTCATTCGATACCACTTCGCTTCCGCGCTCGAAATAAATTGGTCGATAATGATTTGAGCGCCATTTGAAAAATCTCCGAACTGAGCTTCCCATAAGACCAGGGATTTTGGTTGCGCGACGCTATATCCGTAATCAAATCCAAGAACCGCAGTTTCCGAAAGAGGGGAATCGTAAACGGAAAATTTAGATTGCTTCGAATCCAAATTTTGAAGAGGAAAATAACGCGTTCCGGTTTCATTGCAGGTCATCGCGGCATGTCGATGAGAGAACGTTCCTCGAACGGAATCTTGACCGCTCAATCTTACGGGATAACCTTCGAGAAGCAGGGAGCCGAAAGCAAGTTGCTCCGCTACCGCCCAATCGATCTGATTTTCTTCATTTGTTTTTTTTAAGCGTTGCTCCAGCATCTTTACGAATTTAGGCAATGGCTTGATGTGGGCGGGAACATGATGAATACAATCAATAATGGTTTTGAATTGAAGTTCAGAAATTTGAGTTTTTATGGATTCAAAAAGCTTTGGTTCCGTCGGTCTCTCGAATCCCAACCATAAACCCTTCAACATATCCGCAAATAAAACCCGTTTGGGTGTTTTTTGAACTTGTTCTCGTTTATCGGAAAGCGTTTTTTCAAACGTTCTCTCCATTTCATGAGCTCTTTCCGCCGAGATGGTGCCTTCCTGTTGAAGTTTCTTTCTATAAATTTCCAGGGGGCTAGGATGCTTGCTAATAATTGAATACATCAGCGGTTGGGTAAAGCGGGGTTCATCGCCCTCGTTATGTCCATATTTTCGGTAACAAACCATATCGACAAAAACATCCGAGTGGAAAGCCATTCGGTATTCTGCAGCAAGCGTCACGGCATGAATCACATCTTCGACTTCGTCGCCGTTGACGTGAATAATAGGGCACTGAAAGGCTTTGCCAAAATCGGTACAGTATAGAGACGATCGTGAGGATTCGGGTAATGTCGTAAAGCCAATTTGATTATTAATAACGATATGGATTGTTCCACCTGTTTTGTAGCCATCGAGGTTTGAAAGATTCAGAGTTTCGGCGACAACACCCTGCCCAATGACGGCGGCGTCCCCATGAATCAGGATAGGAACGACTTTCTTCATATCGTGACCATGTTTTGTCTTCTGCTTGGCGCGACAGACTCCTTCGACAATGGGATTTACAAATTCCAAATGACTGGGATTCGGGGCGAGCGAAAGATGAACGGGTTTTCCGGAAGGCGTTTCCGTGTCCGTGGAAAAACCCTGATGGTATTTAACGTCTCCGGTCACGTCGTCTATTTCTGGAAGTTCAGCGCCTTCAAATTCCTTAAAAATTTCTTCGTACGGTTTGTTCATCACATTGGCGAGAATATTCAGGCGCCCCCGATGAGCCATTCCAATAACCACTTCCAAAGCTCCCAACTCCACACAGACTTCGATGGATCGTTGTAGGGCTGGGATTAAGCTTTCTGCGCCTTCCAGCGAAAAACGCTTTTGCCCCATATAATTATTTTGAAGAAAATTTTCAAAAACAGTCGTTTTAGTTAAAATTTCTAGAAATCGGCTCTTTTCTTCCGCAGAAAACGATGTTCGGTTTTCCGTTTGATCAAGGTGTTGTTTGATCCAATGATAAACACGATCGTCTCGAATATAGTGGAATTCAACGCCAACCGTTCGGCAGTAAGTATTTTCAAGATGCCTTACAATCTGAGGCAACGGCGAAGGCGGAAGTCCAATTTCAGTGGCAATTTGAAAAACTCGATCCGGAGGGACGTGGTCTAATTTGAAGTACGCAAGATCAAGATGAGGGTCAATCGGCGGCTTTCTTAATCCTAAGGGATCAAGTTTCGCAATAAAGTGCCCTCTCATTCGATATCCCGTAATCAGATTGAGGACTCGAAGCTCATCCATGGTTGACGAATCCGTAATTGTATCGAGAGTCGAACCTCGGTGAGGGCTCTGAGATCTTCCCAGATGAAGAACATCAAAAAAGAACGCCCAATCGGGAGGAATCGATTGGGGATCTCGAAGGTACTCTTGTTCCAGAGCTTCTAAATAATCTGCCGATACCTGATTTAAAAAACTCAGACGATCGATCGCTTGACGAGGCATTGGGGGTGGGATACCGGAATTTCCAAGATTTGAGTCAGTTTTAGGATTGGCGCTCATCGATAAACCATATGTATTACTCGTTTTAATTTAACTGAAAAAACCAAACGACGTAAGTTGTTTTAGTGTTTTTCCTGAAGGGATTCAACAAGATGGCAGGTTTAAAAAATCAAACTTGGAATAAGCATCTTAAGCACAAGATCTTTTCGATTTTTTGCCTTTTTGGCTTAGCAGCATGTGCGACACATCAAAGTGGAGTTTATGCGAGAAAGACGCCGTATGTAGAGCACAAAGAGGCAGTCCTTGCGGTGGCCACAGCCGAAAAGGTTGCTTCAGAAGCAGCCTCTGAGATGATCGACTTAGGTGGGAATATTGCCGATGCGGCGGTAGCAGCGTCCTTTGCGATCTCGGTCGTAAGACCTCAGTCGACGGGCCTAGGTGGGGGAGGATTCCTTCTTTACTATGATGCAAAACGAAAGGAAGCAACAGCCTGGGATTTTCGAGAATCGGCCCCCTCTTTAGCTCACTCGGCGATGTATCTTGAAAAAGGTCAGGTGATTTCAAAGGCCTCCACCGAGGGAGCGATGGCCGTGGGGGTTCCCGGTCTCGTAGCCGGACTCTATGAGTTTCATAAGTCTTATGGTCGATTGACCTGGTTTCAGGTTTTGCAACCAGCCATTCGAGCAGCGGAAAACGGCGCTCAAGTTTCGGAACATTTGGCGAAAGCCTTAGAAAGGAAATCGGAACTTCTTCAGAAAGATCTCCAGATACAAACGATTTTTTATCCTCGAGGAGAGGCCTTAAAGGCGGGAGATATTTTTATTCAGCAGAATTTAGCAAAGACACTGCAGAATATCGCCATCGGTGGACGGGATTATTTTTATCAAGGTGAATTTGCCAACCGATTAGAGAGCTGGATGAAAGATCATCATGGAATCCTCCAGAAAAAAGATATGGAGCTTTATACGGTAAAGAAGCGACAACCTCTTCAAGAACGATGGCGAGATTACCAAGTGATCACGATGCCCCCGCCAAGTTCCGGAGGAGTTCATTTGGTTCAAATTTTGAAAATTTTTGATGAGATTCCGAGAAATTTTTCTTCCGAGGTGGCCGACGGGAATTTTTATATTGGAAAAATGATTGCGGAAGTGGAAGCCATGAAGAGAGCTTTCGCCGATCGGGCCGTTCATTTAGGGGATTCAGATTTTGCGGATGTTCCGCTTATGGAACTGTTGAAAGATGGATACCTCGAGCGCCGAGCAGAAGAAATTCAGAAGTTAGGGATCATTGCGGCGAATCAAATTCAACCTTGGAATGCTCCCGAAAGTGTTCCGGAAGAAAAAACGGAAACGACCCACCTTTCATTTATGGATTCTGAGGGAAATGCCATCTCAACCACTCAAACCATTAATGGATGGTTTGGAGCGGGCGTGATGCTTCCCGAAACCGGAGTTGTTCTTAATAATGAGATGGATGATTTTTCTATTCAACCTGGGATTCCGAATCTTTATGGTTTGGTCGGCGGCGAATCCAATAAGGTCGAAGCCCATAAAAGACCCTTAAGTAGTATGACCCCAACCATTGTTTTGGATCGTTCGAACGATGTGAAAATGGTTTTGGGAGCGCCGGGCGGGTCGACAATTATCACTTCCGTTTATTATGTTCTGAGTCGTGTGCTTCGAGATGGAAAGAGTATTCAAGAGGCTCTTTCCGATTGTCGCTTTCATCATCAATGGCTTCCAGATCAGGTTTCGATGGAACCAGAGTGCCTTCAAGAATACGATGAACTTTCGAAATATTATGTGCTGAAAGAATCCACGTCTTTTGGAGAGGTGGAGGTTGTGGGTCGAAACGACGGAAAGGTTTACGCGGCAACGGATCCTCGCGGGGACGGGCTTCCATTGGTGGTGCAAGCTATAACCCATTGAAATCGTTGATATTTTAAATCTAGTACACCCCCGTTGTGGATGGGAGATGTGTATGCTATTTAAGCATGACTTTTGATCATTCATCATTCGACGGTGGTTCATGAAAAGGTCTGCGGTCGAATTAAAAATATAAAATCTAGGAGAAACCTTCATGAGACATTTGATTTATTTTGCGTCCTTCCTGCTCGCTCTCGCTTCGGGAGGCGTTATGGCGGATGTGCAAGCGCCGCTTACAGACGAACATTGGCAGTTTATTTACGATAGAGCCCCGATTATCGTTCAGCCAAGCTGCAAACCGACGGAAAGTTGGCTTTGTCCCATTGATTACGACGATAATGATCCCCGAAATAATCTTCAGTCCAAAAGTAAAATTACAGAAGATACGCCGGCTCGTTTGGATATCGATTACATTGAACATGGCATTGATGCCGAAATCATTTTTCAATTGAATCGTCCCAGTGGCAGTCATGGCGGACATGATGCGGAAGCGCTGATCTCTCGTTATAAAAAGGACCGAGTGGGATCTTCTTTTGTCGAGGGCTTAAATTCTTTTACTTTCAACGAAGGTGTTTTCACATCGAATGCTCATGGTGCTCCGCTTTACGCGGCTGGATCCCAGGCTTTAGCTTCTCTTTTAGGTCCCGATTACTCGAATCATTTTGATGCTTTTTTAGGAGCAAAGTTAAGCAAATCGGCTCTTCATCAAGCTTCCGCGAATAGTCGAGTGGCAGAACTTTGGAACGGACGTCCGGTAGTTTTATCGGACAATAGCAATGCGCTTGTTATGGTAACAGATCTTAAACGATTGTCGGATGATTTTAATTCATCGAAGACAGTGATTTTTGTTCCTTCTTGGAGAGATCAAAAACTTGATGTCACCGAGCTCACGAACGATCACTTTAATAAGGCAAAGATTGTTTACTATAAACTTGGCCGAGAATGGTCTTCTTTGATTAAACAAAATTCAGGAAATTGGATGGCCCTCTACAACAAAGATGGGATTGAAGCGCCGATTAGCCAAGGAATTAGCTTTGAAACTCTTGATGGTAAGAATGTCACCACTCTTCAAAAAATTGGTCGTGAATATATGACGTCTGGAACTCAAAAATCAAAAGACGGATCCATCACTCAAGACGGAGTGACCTCGGGAGCGAATCCATGGATTGGTTGGACGGATACGGCCGTCTGCGATCAAAATGGAAATGCGATCAGTCCTGCTCCGACTCACTGGAAGAAGGACTCAGGTACTTACCCAAGAATCGATTTGGTCTTAAGTCCTCTGATTATTTATCGCTGCTTCAACGGCTATATTACAGAGGAAGAAAAAGCTGCGGGAGGAATGAAGATTGTCCGACATCCCTTTATGATGGAAATGAACGATCAATAAAAAATCATCAACGATTCAAGAAAGGAGACAGCAAAGTTTGTCTCCTTTTTGGTTTTTAGGAAGAAAAAAAATGCCCCCTTTATCTTTTGCTTTTTTGCGTATCATTCTTTTAGTGGCAACGGTCAGCCTTCTCTATGCGTGTGATGCCAAGAAGGTTTTTGCAGGAGATCATGGTCTCTCCGTGGGCTTTTTTGAAAAGCTTCCTCTTCATGAAGGGCCAAGCCTCTTAGGTGCTTTGCCAAGACCGTTTATTTTATATACGTATGCAAAACCCGAACATTCGCAGACGGAATTTCTCACGGTTGCTGGAATTTTTAATCGGGCAAGTTATGATCGGACGTTCAGTTCTGAGTTTCGGTTTTTAGGTGAAGGAGAAGCGGCTTTTATCTTTTTTGGGGATTCTCCGAAGGATCATGGGAATGATTATAATGAAGACTTTCAATTTCATGGTCATCGCCTGACTGGATCATTAGGTCCTATTTATGATTCGAAGATTGGAAACTATCCTTATTCAGCAAAACTCCTTTATCGTTTCGATCAATATTTTTATTATTCGTTTACCGGAAAAACAAATGTTTTAAGTCGACCTTCGAATTTTCGGGAACATTCAGGAGTGCTTTCGATCGAAGCTGGACCAGAAAATGCTCCTTCTGAACTTTTTCAAAAGGATGGAATTCGCACAAAAATTTACACTCAGGCAACTCAAAGAGAGGGAAATCGCTCTTGGGGAAAAGTTGGTTTTGAACGAAAGGTGGATTCTTGGTTAGGAGCGTCGGTTGGAATGGGTTTCGTCTCCAAGCTTACGGAACGCATTTCTTGGGTCGGGCACGGCAGTGGGAGTCTGATTTCGAGCGTCGATCGTTTGAATGCGTTTTCGGATGCCAATTTTCACCAAGATTTTTTTGGATTACTTTATGATTTTAAATCAAAGCGCGCGTTTTCTTCCGATTTGGGATTTAAATGGGCCAACGACGAAAAGGATTTTGGTCTCAAACCTTTTGGTCTTTTTACAACCTATAGAGAAGTTCTCGTGGATCGAGAAAGAAATAATTGGGGTTCCGGCGCTGGTTTGAAAACCTTCGGACGTTTCGGCCAAAAGTTCCTCTGGTACTTCGTCTATGCCATCGCCTGGCACCTTCGGACCGACAAAAACCCCGTCCAAGAAATCAAATTCGGTTCCACGTATCAGTTTTTTTAAAATCATTTCTAGGCTTTTTCGAGTTCTCTCTCACCCGTCCAAAGACCGAAAGAGAAGGAATTTTTTAAAGAGAAAGAAAACCAAACCTCAAAAATTTGGTTTTCTTTCTCAATTTTTTTATATCTTCTCCATTTCAATCTTTGGGTGGCCTGCATTCTCCGACTTTCCCCGGGGAAGGTAGAGTCGAAGAAATCTTCACAAAGTTTCTTCCCAGGAAGAGTAAGTCGAAAAAATCGTTACGATTCGCCGAGCCAAGCATCCAGTTTGCCAGCTCTTTCTAGTTCAGAAAGCTGGTCAAAGCCCCCGACGCATTCCTCTCCGATAAATATCTGTGGAACAGTACGAAAACCCGTTTGCGAAAATAAGGGCTCTGCGAGCTCGGGTTTTTCGGTGAGACTAATTTCTTCGTATGAGACTTTTTTGTGATCCAAAAGTTTTTTGGCTCGTATGCAATACGGGCAATAGTCTTTTGTATAAACTTTGACCGGCTTCATGCCGCGGTTGAAATTCCCTTGTCCTTAAAAATTTTTTCAAGTTCTCCGGATTGGAAAAGACTCGAAACGATATCACAACCTCCAACGAGTTCACCTTTAACGTAGAGCTGCGGAAAGGTCGGCCATTTGGAGAAGTTTTTCATTCCAAAGCGAAGTTCTGGATCTGATAACACATCATGTGTTTTAAACGGAATTTTCATTTGATTAAGAATCTCAACCACTCGTGCTGAAAATCCGCATTGCGGAAAGGTCGCATCCCCCTTCATATAAAGCATGACTGGATTTTCCGAAATTTCCTGAGTAATTCGTTTATTTAAAGCTTCTTGGTCTTTCACTACGCTCACAACGCGCTCCTTTAGTCTTTGTTCAATCGATCGGTATCGTTTTGATCTTAACAGCATGAATCGGTCCAGTTAGCGCCTCACCTAAGGCACTATAAATCAGCCGGTGTTGTTCCACGAGGCTTTTATTTTTAAAAGCTTGGGATCTAACTTCAAGCTCCCAATGATCTCCACCACCGGTCATATCCGAAATTCGAACCGATGCATCGGGTAGATGCTCCTTAATGAGTTCTTCAATTTCTGAAACTCCAAATACGGGACTCTTTTGCATAAGTTATTGGTTCGTCTTTTAACATAGGAAACAAACTTTTCCATCTTATTTTAGGTGTTCAAACCGGGTTGATTGACTAGCATAAGGCGGTGGCCCTAATGCCGGAAATGAATGAGATATTTGAGCTTTTAAAGCAGCATCCCCGTTCCGAGAATCAATGGATCGGCCTTGAAATTGAGCGTTTTGCCTATCGTCAGAAGATTTTAGGGTACGAACCGGACTTACGTTTAGTTTTAGAGGGTCTCATTCGAGAGAAGAACTGGACGGCCGATTATGCCTTTGAAGGGCAGGTAACAGCGATTCATAAAAACCTCCATATGATTTCCCTGGAGCCTGGATCGCAGTTTGAGGTTTCCCCGGCGCCTCGAAAAACCGTTCAAGAAACTCAAGACACCTTGGAACAAATCGATTCAGAAATAAAGAGTCTTGCACCGGCTAAAGATATCCAATGGCTCGAATTAGGAATGAATCCTTGGGATCGGCCGCTTGATCGCCTTCTTTTACCAAATCCTCGCTATCATCTCATGAATGCTCATTTTCAAAAAATCGGAAAACGTGGGCAAGAGATGATGCGTCTGACAACAGGATTGCAGATTAATTTGGACTATCAAACAGATTATGAGGCCGTAGAGATGCTTCGAACAGCGTATCGAATCTCTCCAGTTCTTTCGGCGATGTTTGCAAACTCTCCTTATGCATTCGGAAAAAAGACCGAGCATCTTTCGGAACGAGCTTTTGTTTGGAAGGAAACCGACGCTGCTCGATCAGGATTTTGGTCGATGGTCTTCGATCAAGATTTCAATTTGGAGAAATATTGTGAGGCTGTGGCGAGGATTCCTCTTATGTATGCGTATGATGAAGAAGGAAATGTTTTTGATCCAAAGGGGGCCTTATTTAAAGATTTGCCAACCCCCTTAAAAAAGAAAAATGCCTTGGGAGCCTTGCGACAAATTTTTACGGAAGTTCGAATTAAGCCATGTTGTGTTGAGCTGCGAAGTTTTGACCAACAAAAATCCGCCAATCGTTATGCTCTTTTGGCGTTGGTCGTCGGACTTCTATACGATGAGGAAAACCGCTTTATCCTTCGAAAAAAACTTGGCTCTGTCGATTTAGAACAGCTTGAATTTTGGATGACAGAGGGGGCTGCAACCGGACTCAAGAGTGATACTCTTTATCTTCTTTCGAAAGAATTTTTAAGATTGGCGGAAGCCGGTTTAGAACGCCGTGGTTATGGGGAAGAAAATTTTCTAAGCGCAGCCATTGAGATTATTCGAAATCGAAAAACTCCGGCCGAGGCTCTTTTAAGGAGTGGAGAAATTTCGTGGTGAAAAGGGCGCTGGCAATCGCAGATCCTTTGGAGCAGATCAAGCCAGCATCGGATTCATCCCTTATGATGCTTTTAGAGCTTCGTTCACGAGGCTTCCAAATCTTTTGGGCGACGGAAAGAGATCTCGTTTGGAAAGAAAAATCTCTAAAAATAGGGGCCTCTGAAATTACGGAAATAAAAACAGATCATCTTCCAAAAGTGGGGGATGCAAATCCCATGTCCGTGGAGGATTTTCAGGTGATTCTCGTTCGTAAGGACCCACCGTTTAATGGTCAATATTTAAGAATGTGTTGGCTTTTGGCTCCTTACGAAAAACAAATCAAAATGATCAACTTGCCGAGTCTCCTCCTTCGTTATCATGAAAAATTCTTTGCCTTAGAAGGTTTGGCAAAATCCGTCTTCGAAACTTCCGATTTCATTCCAACATTTCTTGGCGCGCGTGTAGAACAAGCGCTTGAAGAAGTTAAAAAATGGAAAGATGAATTTATTGTTCTTAAACCCTGGTTGGGGCATGGGGGTCGTGAAATTGCAAAAATTTCAAGAGATGATTTCATTAAAAATCCTCAAAAGTTTTGGATAGAAAAAGAAGATTGGATTCTTCAGCCCTTTAAGCCATCGATAGAAACTCAGGGGGACTATAGAGCTTTTTTTATCGACGGAAAATATGAAGGGGGGTTTGCTCGACTCCCGAAGCCGGGACATTTTATTTCCAACCTTGCTCAAGGTGGAACGCCAAAGGTTCGGGAGCTGACGGAAGACGAAAAGAAAATAATTCACAAAATCGAAAAATGGTTAA
>CAZSZT010000021.1:0-10208 GCA_964611175.1 uncultured Bacteriovoracaceae bacterium | reverse complement strand
TGATAGAGGCTCAAAAATTTTCTTTCCTATTTGTTTTGACTCAAATGCGAATTTTCGCGAATGCGTCGATTGTTTCGGCAGTCGTTGAATGAGTTCGATGTGCGCAAATGATGTAAATTCTAGATTTTAAAAAATGTTTTACCAAAAAAATATGGTTTTACCAAAATTTGGCGTTTTCAAAAAAATTAACGGCAAGACGCTGGGCTGGCATATACAATCGTCCGAAATTTCAGCCATTCCCTCTCGATGGCCTACGTCATCTTCGCACGCTCAGTAATTTTTACGATCAATTCGCATCGATAAGAAAAGAGGATTGCCTTCTAAACTGAGCACGGATTTAAACGAGACCTCCAACGAATATCAATGCGTGCCTACCCCCCCCTAAACCATTGAAATATCTAGCTATTCTTATCTGTCTCTCTTTTGATAATCCTTATGAGCTTCGTCAAGAATAGCAATAACGAGTTCGGAAAGGGATAAACCCCTCTTTTCGCAAATCTTCTCTAAGCTCTCAGAAAGGTCTTTAGGAAGGCGAAATGACTTGATGACGGTTTCTCCTCGACTACGCGGTTTAAGCCCTCCCAAGAGCCTTTTAGTGTCCATAAGGCACATCGTAATATATATGATATACAAAAGTAAACATCTGTATTACATTTGTCTACTTTTTGAGCTATACTGACGCTGGAGGGAATAGCCATGAGTATCCCTAAAGTTTCCTTGTATGTCCGAGTATCCACACAGGACCAGTGTTGTGACCTTCAGAAAGACGAACTCTTAACCTTCCTAAAATCGAGGGGATACGAGCTTTATGGAGTATTTGAGGATAAAGCGACAGGAACGAATGGTAATAGAGCCCAATTCAAGGAACTCATGGCGGCGGCTAGAGCCAAAGAGTTTCAAGTTCTTCTGGTCTGGAAGATGGATAGACTCTTTCGATCCCTGAAAGACCTTATTTTGACTCTCCAAGAACTGGAAGAGCTTGGAATCTCGTTCATTAGCCTAAAGGACAGCATTGATCTAACAACGAGCTCGGGAAGACTTATGATGCAAATCATTGGAGCCTTCGCCGAATTTGAAGCATCAGTCATCCGCGAGAGGGTTCGTGCTGGACTCAAGAACGCTAAAGCGAAGGGAAAACGTTTGGGACGTCCGAAGATGCGCGATGACTGTAAGATCATCGCTCTTCGACAAGAGGGCTTTTCAATTAGACAGATCGCCACCAAATTACAGATTGCTACAAGTTCAATTCAGCACGCCATTAAGCTGTATCAAAAACCTACTTTCTCACCGGCATAAAGAGGGAGTACCAAATACTTTAGTTTTTAATACAATCAGTCTTCATCGGGCGTTAAGAAATTGAGCAGCTCTTTTGGAGGAATCTCCAAGACAACCGCGATTCGATAAAGAAGACTCACCTGAACATCCCCTGACCCCGTCTCCAATCGATGCAATGATCCCCGACTTAGTTTTTCGCCCTCACGCGCAAGTCTGTCCAACGAAAAGCCCCTCTTGGTTCTAAGTTTTTTAAAGTGGCGACCGAGAGCAATGAGAAACTTAGCATTTTTGTATCGACTTCCCTGATGTTTCCGTATGCGGGACACAATGAAAGCATAGCGTCACGATTATGACGACCTTCCCGCATACGGGACAAAAGGATACTATTTAATGTGGGCGGGGAAATGACTTTCGCAACTATGGGCTCAATGACTTTCGCAACTATGGGCTCAATGACTTGGCACACTTTTATGTGCTGCATTATTTATATGTGCGCCCCGTCAGCACTCTTTGCCATTCCCGACTGGGCTAAGGAGAACTCTTTCTCGCAGCGAAAAAATATTCTTGAAATTGTTTGCTCTGGAAAGGGTCCGTCGATGGAACAGGCGCGAGCGGAGGCCATTGCTTCGTGCAAGACAACGGCCTCCAATCAGCTCAATAAAAATACAGAGATAAAGTCTCTCAGTATCGAGACCGAGAGGACTGTCGCCTTTCATCAAGAGGTTGCTGAAAATTTTCGAGTTAGCTCTCTTTCATGCAAGGTTATCAAGGAATCAGTCGAGGAACGCGACGGCTTTTTTGAAATTTGGAATAAATGCCAATTTGATCTGGCGAAAGCAAAAGTATCAGGTTCAAGGGAAACTGCCTTCAAAGAACCGAACCATTTCGAATCGGGAGATCATCTTGTTTCAATTTTAAGTGTCCCCGCCTGTGATGATATTTTGGTTCGGGGGCAAATGCCGAGAAAGATCGAATGTAAAGCCCGCCCGACTTCTGTGGTTCTCAAAAAAGGCGATCAAGAGTTAATCGTTCGAGCCAAAGATTGTGCTCCAAAAACAGTTCGGCTTAATGCCGACATGATTGCAAGCGAGATCATTCGCGTCAACCTGGAGAGGATTAACTGATGAAAGCTTTTTGGGCCATTGGCTTAGCGATTTTTATCGCTGAAAGCGCGAGTGCTGATAACACAGAGAAGGTTTTTTCCGTCGAGACATTCAGTGTTAAAAATAAAAGCGAGGTTCAGACTGATAAATCGTTTCAGTCGAGATACTGTGCCAATGGGAAACAATCAAAGTCGCTAAAACTCAATCTTCTTGCCGTCCTTCCCAAAGCCCCGAAAGGGCTTCCGATCGATAAGGCGGCCAATATTCAAAGATCTCAACGAAACTATGTCGGATTTTTAGCCCAGCGTTTTTTTCAAGTGGGGCGCGATCTGGGAGAAGGATATGTGAATAATTATGCCCTAAGAACCAACCCGACAGGATTCCTTACGAGTGACAATCGAAACAATTATGTCAAAGGGGTGAAGGACCTCCCATTTGGTGAATGCTATCGAACAATGGGCGGTGATCTTGATTCATTTTATCGCCCTGGATGTATGACATTTCTCTTTTTTCCAAAAGAAAAATCACTCGTTCTTACTCTTACAGGAGTTCCAACCTATCACGCGCCTAAGAGAGGTCAGGGAATTGCAAGTTTGTTTGATGGTTCTGATTGGATTTCCATTAAGGATGAATCGCATCGAAAAGACGGGATCGATCGCCGTGGCAATGTTTTCATGTCTATTGGGGAAAAGAAAACCGTCAAATTCCAAAACGATCTCAAAGATGATTCCGCACTAAAGGATGGCCTCTTATTGGACTCAGAAAGTTTTAAGAAAGTAAAAGAGGCGCTTCCCAAGCTGGAGATTGTCACCCTCGACGACATTAAGCCCCTAGAAGGGCTCGAACTTATTGAAAATTATACGCTCCTCTTTCCTCTGGATGATCAACGCAAGATTTTTCCTGAGTCCTTCGAGGACTATGACGACCGTGAACGCATAGAACAGGCGAAGTACCACCCTGACGAAGACTTAACGGTTGGATTTTTCGTTAAAGCGAATGGCGACTTCAATCTTAGAAATGCCATCGAGCACCGGCTGGGTATTTGGGAGGCTTACTTTGATCGATTTACTCAAATCAAAGAATCGCCAGGCTCGGATGCTCAGGAGTTAAAATACGAAATCAGTTTAGATTTAAACCCGTTCTGTAAATACGGAAGATCTATTTCAGATTTAACTTCAAATTAAGAGAGGGAGGAAAAAATGAAAAAATTAATTATCGTCGGGCTTGGACTCAGCCTTTCGGCTTGTTCAACCAAGAGCTACGTAAAAAACTATCAAGAAGAAAAAATTCTCGCAACGGCTTCGAATAAATCGCAACCCGACTGGGCGGATGAAACTAAAGTGTTCTGGGTCGAAGATGGCAAAGTTCACAGTCTGGGCATCACTCAGATTCGCGGTGACGAACGACCTGAAGCAGGTGTTCGCATCGCCCAAAATAATGCGAGAGCCAATATTTCAAAGGCGATTGAGAATCGAATGGAGTTTATTTTCCAAGGAGCCGAGGAAAACGCATCATACGAATCAACTGCCGCAAAATTTATTGGCAGCGAAGTGTCCTCGGTGACGTCTCACTCCATGAGAGCCGATGCCCAATGGTGGAAGAGATTCGAGCAAAGCGAAGAAGATGGTAGTCGAAAGATTTATTATAAACTCTACGCTCTTGAAACGATGCCTGAAGAAGATTTTAAAAGAGCTGTTTTCGCTGCGCTCAACAAGGGCGTTCAAAAACATCAATTAAGCGAATCTTTTCAGAAGCAAGTTGATAAGCAGTGGGATCGATTCGTCGAGGGAGATGTAAAAGAACCGAACTGAGAGTAAAACTATTCCGCGCCCAAATACAGGAGGGTTAAATATGCGCGAGGTTGATCAAGCTACAGCCATTAAAATCATCACGGGGCTGATCGTTAGCTTGCTCGGTTTTGCGTATTTTTATGGGGGTGGCATTGAACACCATGCAGCGCGGGAAATGCAGAAAATCGAAAGACAAGTGGCTGAAGATGCGGTTCGGCAGTACGAGATCGCCAAACGAAATGGGAGTGCGATGGACGCGTATGTCCACGCGGGTCTAGTTGCGGCTGCCTATTTACAGGCCAAGGATGAACGGAATTATAAAAAGTGGAAGGAAATCGAGGCCGCCGAAGCGGCTCGGGCCGGATTGTCTGCATTTTAGTAAGGGACTTACGCAACTGACGGGCTTTTATTGATTTAAAAGCGAGTGAAAAAGAGATCCCTGGTCTGAATAGAAGGAATAATACAAAATAATCTCGTGAGCCATCCCCTCAAAGACAAGTTTCCAGGGATAATGGAGCTGATCGCCGGAAAGGCTACGAGCAAGACAATCGCGTTTCTCGATTTGTGGGGAACAACTTCAAAGCTCAAACAGTTCGCAAAATCTGGCGACATTCTAGATCAGATGGGTATCACCCAGGCACAGGCGTCATTTACTAGCGCCCTTGCATCAGCCGCAAAGTATGATTCAAAAATCGAGATTATTCAGGCCAGCGATGGCGCCTTCATTTGCGCAGATGCGGCGGACTCCGTGATTGCCGCAATAGGAAAGATTTTTGCAATAACTTGCATTCACACTGGAAAATTCCATTTAATTCCGCTTCGGGCTTCCCTAAGTAAGGGCATTGTTGAAATCCATAGAGACGACGATTTAGAAAAGAAGGTGCCAAATTATAAATTTCTTCCCTATTGGGGCGAAGGCTTTTTGAAGGTGACATATTTGGAGAAAAAGGGGCGTCGAGGCATGAGAGTCTTTCTGACGGAAGAAGTTTTTTCAGATCTTAAGGATGACTTTAAGGAGTGTGTGCTTCCCGAACCCTACGAAATGGAATTTTCAGCGCTGGGGAAGACAGAGCGCGTATTTGAATTCAATTGGCTCTTGGATTCAGATTGGAATGGAACCCAGCTAACCGTGGAATTGGTAAAACGTGGAAAAGTTTGGCGCGCTGAGGGCAATGAATACCAGAAGGAAATTGGAGAAAGCATTGATGATCTAATTGTCTCAGCCTTGACGAACGCCCGGCATCGGTTGCACGACGACGTCATTAAATCATTGAATTTGAATAAGGATGTTGCGAGTCGTTGAGGCTATAGAACTCGTTCTCATTTCATCGACACTTAACCGCATGTAAGACTTCAAACATTTTATCGAATTCGCCAGGGTACTTTTGAACGACCGCGCGAGCAGTTTTGATCTGGTCGATTTCATTTTTCTTTAGTGCTGCCCCTTGAACGCATAATTTAGAAAACATTGGTTTAAGTTCGTCATAGCATACCGCTTTAAACGCAATGACATGATGCAAAGCCTCGCAACTCGATTTGAACATTAAAATCAGTTCCTCAAACATTGGCGAAGTCGCGGCATTTAAGAACCATCCAAAGAGACCATTTGCTTTAATCTCATTAAACAGTTCAATTTCAGACATTCGTTTTGTTTCAAATGCACCGGTGGGCGACATTTTCCAAACCTGTCCTTCATACTTCGCCCTGTATTTTTTTGGCTTAAGATTTACGAAAAGAGTATGAAGACGATGAAAATTTCCATGTAATAATTCATTTCGAAGCTTCCTGAGAGTTCCAAGATTCAGAGATAACCCTGGAAGAGCACTCGTAACAAGTTCGACGACATCGTCCAGTTTTTTAAAAACAAAAAATTTTTGACCTTCATATTCCTGCTCACAATAAATATCGAGATTTAAAACTTGAGCACAGCTTTTTACGAGAAGCTCCCAATAAGCAATAATCCCGCACCCCAGTACGGAAAGCATCATCCGGTCACGAAGAATTTCGGGGTGCATTTCTGTAAGCTGTTCATAAATGGATAAGGATTCCGTTTTCAGAATCCCTGCATGAATTTCATTAACGAGATCCGCAAGCAACTCCTCCTTTGCAGGCGACTTCATATCTAATTTTTTAAATACGGTGTTTCCAATCACAGCTTTGAGTAAATCAACGTCTGAAAACTGAGCCAGTCGTCGACCGCCGTCTTGAGGTAACTTGATTCGAAGGTATCCGCACTTTAGGAGGAATTTATCCAAAACACGCCTTATTAGACTTGCACTTTTTCCTAACGAAAGACTTTTTTGTTCGTTCATGGGTACAATTCTAACATGGACGATGAATTCAATAAGCTTGTTATTACCCTTGGCGCAGTCGGATATCTCGGAGCAAATGTCTTTGCGTTTGATCCAAATCAATACGAGAAACTTAATGACTTGGGTGAAACCCTATCGTGGCACGCAGGCGTTGCTGCAAGCGGACTTGTCGGGTCTGAAACCATGGTTGTTTACGATTCGGCAAGAACTGAGATAGCGCAAGTACGTTTTGATTTGGAACGACCGAATTGCGCCGGAATATTTTGATAAAAAGTTCGAGTCTGTCCACTGCGGGGTCAGCTCTTAAAAATTCACCTTCAATAGTTTCCAGGGGTTAGCTAGACTGTCTTCGATACAAAGGTTCCGGAATGTGTCCACCAGTGGGAGCCAGTTTGGATTTTTCTTCATTTCTACTAATTTCAAAAACGGTTTCTTCAATTCATATCGCGTTTGGTCGCTCATGAGTTCATTTTGAAACAATGCATTATGTGAAAAAGAAGACGTTACGATGACGGCGATTCTAGAGGATATGATTGAAGATTTCTTGAACGAATAGAGCGCATGTAGAACTATCTCCGACTCGCCGGTTTTGAAAACATCTCAGATTTCCAACCACCTTCGGGTGGCGTTCGTGTGGCCTTGACCAAATTCTCCATAGATTTGTATTTACTATAAAGTCCGCCTCCACCTTCCTCACGGAGAGTATGAGGGGAAATCAAAAAATCAAATCGAAATAAGTCACCACAGAGTCACCAAGAAAAATTTTTAATTCAGCAGTGATTTTCAATAAACTGCAAGAAGACCTGGAGGGGGTACTCGAACTTCTTTACCAGCTAGTTACCCATCAGATCTTACGCAACTTCCAACCTGATTGATGACGGATTTTAGATGGGAATTAATTTGCTTTGTGCAAACGTGTTCCATCTTCTCCAGGTCAAGCCAATAGCCAGACGAATCTTTTATTTCAGAAATTCTAAATCTCTTGCTTCCTTGATTGAGGGTGATCCCTTCTCTCACATCGGCGAAATCTACAATACTATAATCGACACGGCACAGGAATTGATCAACTCGATCATTTGAACTAGCTGTACTTATATTTACTTTGATATCTCCATTTTCCTGACCAAAAATGAACCCTTTAGATTTTAGTTCTCTGTAAAGTTCACCCCTAATTACGGATCCGTTACCAGTGTAAGTGCTAGTTGGATTAACAGTTAGCGAGTAGGTGCAGCTAGAGTGCTCAAACTTGCATCCCGATAAAATGAATAATCCCATAAGCTCAAAAGAAAAGAGCCGCCTGAGCAGAGGAAAAAATTAAAAAGAGAACCAACAATTCAACGTGTTGGGTTGGAGCTTTGACCAAATGAGTGGCTTTTCGTTGCCAAGGCCCATGATTCCTGGCCAAAATGAAGTTTCATGGGGGAGTTGGGAATATCTAAAAGCGCTAAAGGAGACGAATCGAGGGGCCTTAGATTATTGCTCTCGGTGCCGACAGGCTTTCAGCAGCGTTTCTTTTTTCGATCGGAAATTGTTCGAAAACTTCTGGATGCGGGTTGCGAGCTGACCATCGCAAGTCCCAATGATGTCGGAACGGGTTCAAGCTCTGTATTTCGACATCCTCAGCTCAAATTTATTAAAACCGAAATGCTCAAGTACGGGCCACTTCAGTGGCGGTATTGGGGAATTCGTGAGTTATTCCTTACGCATACCGCGCCAACGACAACGATTCGTCAAAAGCTAAAAGCCCTTCGCCAGCGAAATTTTTCGCTATGGGTGATAGCGCAATTAGGAAACTTTTTCTGCCAACTTTCTCCAATTCTAAAGAA
Organism: uncultured Bacteriovoracaceae bacterium; assembly: GCA_964611175.1. Lineage (GTDB taxonomy): Bacteria > Bdellovibrionota > UBA2394 > UBA2394 > UBA2394 > CAZSZT01. The sequence goes on along the minus strand of CAZSZT010000021.1, from coordinate 1,902 downwards.
AATTCTTTGTCGTTTGGAATATCTGATGGCGCGAGATCGGCAAGCTCTTCAAATGTTGGAGACTGGTTCCTACGATGCCGTTGTCGTTTTGTGCTCGAATTTTCATATTCAAGATATAAAGTTCATGCATGCTGCAAAGAAATTTCAAGTACCTGTCATTGCAGGGGTGGCGAGTTGGGATAATCTTTCATCCCGCGGCCTTGTGAATCCGCTTCCTCAAAAGATTTTAGTTTGGAGCAAATTCATGCAAAAAGAAGCCGTTGAATGGCACGGATTTTCAAACGAACAAATCGCCGTCGTAGGAGCTCCTCTTTACGACGCTTATCCAAAAATTTCGGGTCAGCATCGTCGAGCGGAGATTTTAAAAACCCTCGGCCTTGACCCCTCTCGTAAAACGATTTTTTATGGAACCTCTCATGCAGCCTTTGTAGGGGATGAAATCGATGCCGTTCGAGATTTAGCGAACTGGGTGAATACCGATCAACTTGATTTTCCGAGTCAGCTGATCGTTCGGCTTCATCCGCAAGCTGTGGCGCCGGGACCGTATCAACTTCAGTTGGATGAGTATCGCGCTTTAGAGTCGGATCGGGTGAAAATCGATTTTCCAGAAATCTTAAATGTCAAAATGCAATGGGATCTTCCATCAGGAGATCTGGATTGGTTGGTTCAGCAACTTGTTGCTTCGGATGTGGTCGTTAACCTCTGCTCGACGATTAGTCTGGATGCCTCCATTTTAGATCGACCCGTCGTTAATCTTTGGTACGATCCTTCGGGCCCAAAACCTGCCAGATATTCTAACCGACGCTATATTAATGAAGCCCATTACCAGCCTCTTGTCGATCAACGCGCCGTGACGCTTGCGGAAAGTTCTCAACACCTCAAAGAGGTCGTTAATCGCTATCTAGGCGATCCCGGATTGCACCGCTTCGAACGAGCCCGAATGGTTACTCAGTTTTTTGGAAATGTGGATGGGGAGTCGTCAGCTCGATTTGTCGCCGAGGTTCTCCGATTTTTAGGCCGAAATTCAGTTCTTTCCGTGAAACAGAAATATCAAGTAAGATTCCGGAATGAGTCTACCCGAAGCGAATCCGCAACGATCTAGTGGATCTTCCGCGCAGCCAAAATCTGAGAAAGTTCATGCTCTTCACGGCCTTCCGGAAAAAGTTGTTTTTTGTAAAAACTGTGTGATGTCGAATCAAAGGCCTTCGACCTCGCCGGAATTGAAGAAAACAAATTCGAAAATTGAAACCGTTGCTTTCGACGACGATGGCATTTGCCATGCGTGTAAGTACGCCGAATTTAAAAAGACGATCGACTGGAATAAACGAGAAAAACTCTTAGTTGAATTACTGAATCGTCATCGAAGAACGGATGGCCACTTCGATGTGATCGTTCCGGGAAGCGGAGGGAAGGATAGCGCTTATGTCTCTCATGTTCTTAAATACAAATATGGAATGCACCCGTTAACGGTGACTTGGGCGCCTCATATTTATACCGAGATTGGTTGGAAGAATTTTCAAAATTGGCTTTTTAAAGGAGGGTTTGACAATAGTTTATTCACTCCCAATCCAAAAGTTCATGCGACTTTAACGCGATTGGCCTTTCTTAACTTATTGAATCCTTTTCAGCCGTTTATTGTGGGCCAAAAAAATTATGCGCCACGAGTGGCTCTTGATCGGAATGTTCCTTTAATTATGTATGGGGAAAATCAAGCCGAATATCATAATAAATTTTCTGAAACTCAAACACCGCTCATGAGCCCATCACATTATACGGGAGAGCCGGGCCAGAGTTATTTTTTTGGAGGCGTTCACGAATCGGAATTAGGTGTTTATGGAATCGAAGCAGCGGATCTTAAACCTTATAAACCTATTCTGAGAGGGGAGGCCGAAAAAGCGAAAA
>CAZSZT010000020.1:0-10323 GCA_964611175.1 uncultured Bacteriovoracaceae bacterium | reverse complement strand
AGACGTATGAGTTCGCAGAACCAGTTTTCGCTCAGAATCTTCTATAAAAAACGTAGCCTGCATATCCCTGGCAGGATGCTCGGGTTTGAAATTCAATTTATCGAAACAATAATCCTCAAACTCAACCTCGGGTCCATAAACAGGACTAAGCCCTGCTCTTTCCAAGATTTCGATCATCTCGGTTAATACTTTTCGAATCGGATGAATAGCGCCAACCGGAAAAAAGACACCGGGAGCGGAAATATCTAATTTATCTTTAAGGAGTTCTTCATTCATCTCCTCCATGGAAAAAATACGAAGTCTCTCTTCAAAAGCCGACTCCCATTTCGTTTTCCATTCATGAGACACTTGACCAATTTTTTTTCGATCCTCCGTGGAAAAATTTTTAAGACCCCCTAAGATGTCAGAGATCTTTCCTTTTTTTCCAAAGTATTGGACTCGGATCTCTTCAATGCCGGCCGTGCCTTTTGCCTGGGTCAAATGATGAAGTGCTTCTTCGTAGAATTTTCGAAGGTTTTCAAGACTTTCTGAAGAGGATAGATTTTGCAGCTTTTCGGACACGCTCGATTGTAACGAGCTAGGCCGCCTTGAGGCCAGCCGCTTCTAAAATTTTATCAAAAACTTTTGGACTTGTTGCCGCAATATCCGAAAGAACTTTGCGGTTCATTTCAATATTTTTTTGCTTAAGGGCCCGAATCATCGACGAGTAAGAAAAACCTCGTAATCGCGCGGCCGCCGTTAACCGACTAATCCAAAGGCTTCGAATGTTTCTCTTCAGCGCCTTTCGATCTCGGTAATTATAAGCCATCGCACGATCGAGGGCCTCCGTCGCCGCGACCGCCGTATTTCGAATACGGCCTCGGAAACCTTCCGTCTGTTTAAGAACTCTTTTTCTTCGATTTTTAGCCTTTGGCCCGCCTTTGACTCTCATGATATTTCCTTATGATTCGCTCTGTTGTTTCCCTTAAAAGGCATACGGCATCAGAACTCGAACATGATCCATTTCCGAATCCCGAACATAGGTTTTCTTTCGGTAACGACGTTTTACCTTTTTAGGATGGGTCGTCAAAATATGCTTTAAATGGTTACGTTTTCGTTTTACTTTACCACTTGCCGTGACTCGGAAACGTTTCGCCGCCGATCGATTGGTTTTCATTTTTCCAGCCATAAACAATACGTTTAGCCGGGGAGAGGCCCCGAATCAATGGGGAAGATCCCTATTTTTGAGCCCTCGGCGAGGCACCCGATGAAGGTATTTTCATTTGATTTTTAAGCCCCCCACCAGAAGATTGCCCAGAGGACTTACCCGAGGACTTACCCGAGGAATCGCCAAGGACTTTCCCCAATTCAGATGGCTTAGGTGTTTTCGCCTTCGCGCCCCCATGATGAAGGGGGACAAATAAGGCCATCAAAAGCTTCCCCTCCATCTTCGGATTTCCTTCCGTCACTCCAACGTCTTTAAGGGAATCAATGACTCGAAGCATTTGGGCTTGACCGATTTCGGGGTGGGCCATTTCACGCCCCCGAAAACGAACCATAACTTTGACCCGATGCCCCTCTTCTAGAAAACGCATACAGTTTCGCATTTTAAATCCGAGATCATGAGTATCCGTCTGGGGAGACAAACTAACTTCTTTAATAATATTTCCGGCCGGTGTTTTCTTTTGGCCATGAGTTTTCTTTTTTTGCTCATACTTATATTTACCAAAGTCCATGATCTTGCAAACCGGCGGATTAGCTTTCGGAGAAATTTCCACAAGATCGAGCCCCCGGCGCTGAGCCTCCTTCAACGCTTCATACGGCGCCATCACACCGAGCATCCCCCCATCATCCAAAACAACACGAACTTTCGCGGCGCGAATTTGATGATTAACACGAGTAAATTCTTTTCGTTCTATATCAGAAATAACTTATTCTCCTTCATTTCATAGTTGATCGTTAAATGACAAATCAGAAATCATAGGGAAGACGAAGTTTTATTGGACGTATTCGTTTCCGAAGGCAGCTCAAAGCATCGCCGACAACGGGCTTCATAAGATTCTAACGAGCCTAAAAGGACCTGGCCTTCCGTCTTGACCAAACGCTGATTTCGATTGGCGGGGTTTCCACAGCGTGCGCAAATGGCAAGATGTTTCGTCACATACTCGGCATTGGAAATAAGTTCCGGCATGGGATGAAAGGGTTCCCCCCTATAATCTTGATCTAACCCTGCCACAATAACTCGCTTGCCAGAATCCGCCAACTGTTCGCAAACGTCCACTAAACTCATCGGAAAAAATTGAGCTTCATCAATCCCTACAACGACTGAATCATCCGCAAGGCGGATCATTTCTTCTGGGTTTTTAACGGAAACAGAAGGAAACTTCACCTGATCATGAGATACAACATGAGTATCCGAATAACGTGTATCCAATTTAGGTTTAAATAAAATCGTCGACTGTTTGGCAATAACGGCTCGCCGAATGCGCCGCAAAAGTTCCTCTGTTTTTCCAGAAAACATCGAACCTGTGATCACTTCAATCCAACCACTATTCCGAGGCAAAAGATGGGGGTGCAAAGACGCTTGAAATTCAGTCGCCGTCGTGGTCAATCGTTAAACCTCATCTCAATATTTTTATAGGTTTTAGACGACCACTTCAAGAAGTAATGCTTAAAGTTCCCCTAGTGCTCCGCACTAGGTTCTTGGTACCTTGGGGAGGCGTTGAAACACCTGCTTCTTTATTTTCTATTCGGTTTATTTTGCGTTTTAACCCAATCATTCGCCGCAGATGGACTTAAGCCCTTCGAGCCACCACCTGGAACAACCCTTTCGAGAGCTCTTAAAAGTATGCCTTCAGAAGATGCCGTCACGCTTCGGACACTGACGAATTCAGATCGCATTCTCTATTTACGAACTCAAAATGACTGGTATGAAGTCGATGTCTGGACCGAGGATGGACTGCGATTTCGGGGATGGCTTAAAGGAAATCTTCCCCTCGAACGCCAACCCCCACCCCACGTGGAACGCCGACCAGACGTCTCGAAACTCGACCCCCTTCGATCGGAGAAATATTTTTGGTTTTGGACAGGAAAATTAAAAGAGACTTCTTTTTTTAAATTCAATCTTGGGATGGTCAATATCGCCTATGATTTAACGGGAATTCAGAATTCTTCGCGAACGAATATTTTTTCATATGCGTTCAACGGTCTGTCGGCTGGAGTCGATGGAACCCTAAGAATTCTTGAGATACCGTTTTTCAATCGCTTGTTTTATTGGGATGCAAACGTAAGTTACGCCTTTGGATTTTTTAGGCTCGGCTTTGATAACCCTTATCCTGAAGCGCCCGAAGTCGCTGGAAAAGGCTATGAGATTTTAACGCATACCTATGCCATCGACAGCTTAGCCCATGTCGAAATAAATAAATGGAAAGATGGCGAATTTTCGACAGGACTCGGGTTAGGCTTTTTTCATCATGAGGTGGCTCCGGATCTGGAACCCCTCACCCAGGCTCCGTACGCAGGCCAATCGATTTTTATCAATTCTTCGTTTTCAAGTACGGCCATTCCGATAAAAATCAAAGCCCGTTTTTTTGAAGACTGGCGCCTTCAAATACTTTACAAGTACTTTCTCTTTCCTGGTTTATCGGAGGAAGCAACCTTTACTCCAAATCTTTCAAGTTCCGGTTTTCCTCTCTATTTTCAAACCGATATCCATTGCGCCTTAGGCGATCACTGGGGGCTCTCGTTCGCGGCTGAATATTTTAATGTCGATGGAAAGGGAACCGGTTCGTCACAACGACTCGACAAAACGTATTCGGACGGAAACCTGAATTTGTCTTTTTATCGCGCCCTTCTCGGGGTTCACCTTCGCTACTGAGCCGTTAAGATCCAGTCGGCGATTTGGGAGGCCCATTGCGCGCGTTGGGCTCTTTGAGAGTTATTGTTGTAATTCGGCGGCATCGGATTCATGACCGACGGAAAGTCGGGTGTCGCGCCGCCCGGACCCGATCTTTCTTTCACGGATTGCCACAAGATGGAATTGCCCGGATCCCCGGGAATCATAAGAAATCGTGGATTTCCGTTATCCGTTCCTATGGTAATCGCGGCAAATTGTTCTTCGGTTGTAAAACTTGCAAAGGCTGGAACCACTCGCTGCTCCGAATTGAACGTATAAGTCTTCGGAGTGGAATGACAACTTTGGCAATACGTATCGATGAGGCCTAAAATCGCTGAAAATTTTTGCTGTTGAGGATCCGGGGGTGTTCCTAAGTCGTCAAAGCCTAAATGAATTTGATCGAGACCAGGGCCGTTGGCAATCGCAATTAAAACCGCCGAAGAGCTGATCGAAAAACCGACCGAGCCCGGAGGATTACCAAGAGGTTGAGCTACAACGTCGATTAAATGATAAGAAGATGCGGATTGAACTTCTGCACCATTTAAATACATATAAAGATGCTTCACATAAACGGGACTCGTTGTCTTCACGACGGGGTTAAGAACTTGATAGCTAAAATTATCAAACTTTTTAATATCAAACTCCAAAACAGTTCCACTCGGCACCCCTTCGGCTAAGCCGGACAAAGAAAACGTCATGGTCTTCGTCATATTACCCGGAGCGATCTCCCCTGGAACGACAAGGGCTTCGGTCAGAATTTGTTCACCTCCGGAGCCATCACTTCCCCGTTGTTCATCCCATATTTGAATGGCTTCAAACATCTGGTCTGCGTTACTTTCACAATTTCCCCAACAATTATGCCCGTTAACCAGTTGTTGAACGAGTTTTGAATTTTCCGGGGCCATAAATTGAACGAGGGATCCGTTAACGATCGCGTCATGCGATTGTTGAATATCTGATCGAAAGGCAAAAAATGGTGCATTCGCCGTTTCATGACAACCCGAACAATAATCCCTTACCAAGGGGTAAACCGTCGTCGAAAAAATTTGAGCCGAAGTCGTAAGACTCGCGACGGAATCTTGCCCCGTGAAAAGATTCACCTCATTTTGACAAGCCTGAAGAATAAAGGAGAATAAAAAAAGAATGAGAGCCGGTTTTAAAAATTTAGGTTTTGAATTTATCAAGAAACTCCCTCTCGCCTTCCGTCTCTCTACCTCTACCCGATTGATTTTTTGAAAATAAGATACTTACTTAGATCCGCGTTCACACTGCTCAGCAAATCACTACCCCCGGTCACATTAACCATTTCATTTTCTCTTCCGTGAAGCGCTAAATAATTAAAGATAGCCAATTGAGCCACACGAGTGGGATTGTCGGCAGCAATCGATGAGGTATTGACAACGCCGTTTGTCGAATAATGCCCAATTTGCCTTCCCGGATTGGCAATGAGGCTTCCACGACTGGATCCAGGAATAAAGGCAAAGACCGCATAGACGGAAAATTGTCCGCCATCTCCCGGACGTCCGAAGTATCCGGAAGTGCCCGTGACATCAACGTTGTTATCGGGGGTTCCATTGTTTCCCATAGCCCCGTCGGTCGTCACCATGATGACGATGGGTTTATTTTCAAGAGCAAAATATTGAACCACTCGCGCCACGAATCTTCCGGCATCCCAAGCTCGATTTCTCATCGATACCGCCGTTCCATCGTGGTCGTCATAACCTCCGAATTCAACGGTACCAACTCCAGAGTACCCGTGAAGAATTAATCGACTGATTGCGGCTAACGCTCCGGTTGGGCTTACGCCGTCATTTCGGTTATTAAATGTTTCCGAGTTAAAAGCCGTGTTGATATTGGCTTCTGTTGGATTTCCGTTTTGATCCAAAGGAAAAATCGTATTCGGCGCATAAAGAGATGGAAGTTCAACCGACCTTAAATATCCACAATCGACTAAAATTCTGGTTTGCTCGGGGAGACTTAGATTCTGAAAGGTCTGAACTCGACTGGGACTCATTTGATTGATGGCCGATAAAATACGCTCGGCCTTGGAAGTCGAAAGAAGGCTATAAAGTTTTCCCTGGCCACCGATTTTTTGAGCGGCACTTGAACTCCCGACCGGAACGGGGGCCGCTTCGGCTCGATAACTTCCTTGTGCAGGGCGATGTCGTCCACCCGTTGGCGTCGGCCCCGTTCGAGATGATACAGCATTCGCAATCGTTCCCGTTCGCCCTAAAACACTCGGCATAAACTGGCAGCCCATCTCATTATTGTTCGTGTCGTCGCCTGATTTCGAAGCCATAATGAATCCATCGACTTGCTGACGAATCCCCGCACTTAATCGAGAATTCAGCCCCGCCAAGAAAGGACTTTCAGGGTGAAAGGCAATTCCATACTCCGTATCGGCATTAGCAAAAGCTCCGCCGGGTCCAACTCTCTTTTCATCGGGAATTCCAAAATTTTGATTGGAGCTTAAGTAATCGAGCTGACCGCCCGCGCCTCCAACTTGGAAGTCCTGGGCTGAAAAGCAAGCTCCACCGGCAAAATCCAAGACCATGATGGGAGCCATGGAGCTTTCCAAGGCGTTTCCAAAATTACATTCCAAGGATTGAGCCGAGACGCGTGACGATAATAGATTGAAGGCGGAAGGCATAAGAATGGAGCCCGCGATTCCATAAGCGCTTCGAGCCAGGAAATCTCGGCGGCTCACGGGAGAGCGATGATCGCGATGTAACGTCCGATAACGCTTTTGATCGCGTTCGATCATTTCCTTTCGGATTTGCTCGGCTCTCTTTTGGTCAGTATCTCGTCCCATAGTTTTACCCTCAAATTAAAATAAAACGGTACTCGCTAACGGCGGAACACAAACCGCTGTCATCATTCGACGTGTCCCAGAAGCCGAATTGGGAATATCTCCGGGATTTCCAACACCGTCCATTAAGTCTCCAATCACATTTAATAATTCCTCGCGAGTTTGTTGGGCATAAGTCGATTCGTCGTCGGCTCCAATTCCCAAAAATCGATCAAGGTAAAGATTAACGAGTTCCAGCCTCTTTTCAGCAGGACCAAGTAAAACGTTAGGGTTGTGATTGGTATTACTGTTTACCAAAGCAAAACTTGTTCCTGCAAAAAAACTGGAAGGTGGATTATTTGTACTTGTTTTATTGGCCAAGGTTTCACACCATTCCGTTGCAAAATTCGTAATCGTAAGAAGTTGATTGGCCGAAATTTTTGACGAAGAGTTGTCGATCGGTAAATTGGTTTTATTACTACTATAAAAATTTCGAATATTACTTTCATTGTCCATCACGAGCCCCGTGACGGAGGCCATCGTATCGGCAATTTGAAGGTAATTTTTGACTCCGAGCTCATTCATTCCAAAACTTTCTTCGGCATTTCCATTATTGGAATTATCACTTGGAACAAAACCTCGACTACTCAGAGAGTTCTGACAGCCCGTTAAAGAGACGAGTCCAATGAAAAGGAAAGATCCTGCCATTTTTGAAGATTTTTTATACAAAAGGGTTTTCATCTCCACTTTCCTTTAATTTCCGAAACACATAGTTGAAACTCGCGCCCATAAAGCCCTGAAATTGTAAGCACCTGCCGCCTGGAATGCCGAATAATTAGAAAATCCATTTTCGAAATCGCGTGCGACACTTTTTAAACTCGTCGCTTCGGCCGGAGTGGGTTCTCGAAGACAGATTCGATTGAAGACGATTGACGCCATATTTTCACTAAAGGCCTCTGTTGCGGCTAACATCATTCCAAGACTGCGAGCCCCGGTCCCTGAATTGACATTCGACATCCCCGCTGGAACTCTCCAGCCGAGTTTTGCATTGGGACCGTCCACCCAAAGGTTGACCCAGGTATTATCCACAAGTAAGTACCCTTGCGGATAAACATTATTTTGTCGGTATTGTTTATTGCCGTTGGGGGCACCTTGAAGAGCGGACCGATTATACGCATTTCGATCGTTATTAAAATCGTAATACGCGAAGGCACCGGCTAAGGCATCCATGCCCGCATGACAGCCCCGGCATTCTTGCTGATACGTGAGAGAATTGCCGCCCGGGCTTCGATCCACTTCACGGCGAACTCGAACATCGGGTCGCGAAGCGTCGTGAAGCTGTTCGAGGTCATAACCGAGAAAGTATTTAAAAGCGAATCGAAGAGGCCGTCGGTTCGTTCCAGCATTAAAGTAGGAAAGCCCCGCTTGTCGTGTTGTCATGAGCCCCATGACATCTTCGACGTTATAACGTTCGTCGGTTCTCAATTTAGCGTGCATGCTGACTTGCGAACGTTTGACAAGGCGCGTGGGCCAATTTGGAATTTTTTCCAAATCGGCATAGTGCTGATTCGTATCGTATCGAATATCGGTATCATTGCCGCCTCGTCTAAAAATCGGCCGAATGAATCCACTCGGAGGAGTCCCATTATCGATACGAATGTCAGGATCACCGTTCAAGTTAACGGGACCACCGTTGATATCATAAACAGACAAGGCATCCTCTCCTTTGTAAAAGAAATCCCCGTAAAGGGCCTGATCGAAGGCTTCATTGTTATAAACAATTCCAACCACCGTTGCCGAAAAATCGTTGAGTGGAAGATCGCTCGATCGATCGGGATTAGAAAGGGGATTAAACATATGGGTGAGAGTCGATTGATAAAACTTAATATGATTCATGGCCTCGAATGCGGCCTCATCGGTTTTACCCTCCAGAATTTTTTGAGCCATCGCATTGAGAACAACCTCCGAAGGTGGAATACCTGTCGTGCGTTCATAAAGGCGTCGACCTTGGTCGAGGGCCCCTTCAGGCGAAAGGGCGAAATTGGTTGAGGGAGTCATCAGAAGCCCAAGGACAAGAAAATATCCAAATGTTTTCAGACCCTTAGCGAATTTGACTCCGTCACCAAAGCCGTACGAAGGTATTTGAAATGAGTTCGTTTTTGGGTTCACACCTGTTCCCCTCGATTCTCTAAGAATGCACAAATAATGCCTAAAACTAGGCTCTCGAATGATTTTCTAAACTTCTAATTTTATTAGACTTTTTCACCTTTTTGGAAAATCCATCGTGGGTATTCGGGCATTTTTGCCCGATGATTTGAAATTCATATGGAGATTTGGCCCGACCCCTCTCACGGTTATCTCCGTCCCCGCGTATCGTTTATTTTGACCTCAATTGATTCACTTGACAGGGCGGCGAGAAATGTCAGTTATTTCAACGGCTTACGAATTTGAAGCCGCCGATAGACGATTTGAGAGACTTAATCTGCCGATGGCTTGTTTACGATGTTGTCTCCCGTCGTCTTTAGCCTATTTCTTAGCAGTCTTTGGAATGATACCGATCTTCAATTTCCGAAGGGTCCGTTCAAAATTGCGCAAGGAGATCTTCAGGCGACAGGTATCTTAAACAACCGGGTGTTGATCCTTAACTCTATTCATCCGGGAATCATTTCTATTGGACCTACCCAAATCACAACCGAAAGTTTAATTCTCTCCGAAGTTCCAAGCGGAGTGACGTTCGGAACGGGTTCCATTGTTTATCTGAAAGACGATAATACAACGGACTTTGCCTTCACCAACCATGAACGAACCTATCTTTGGTATGGAAGTAATGCTTCGGGCTATCCAGTCGTCAACACCGGAGCCTGTGGTCCCTTTCAAGAAATTTCTGATATCCACTTAACGGAAACAGCGGGCGGAACAACGTCGCGTTTGATTGTCACCGACCGAAAGGCCAATACGGTTTATTCTTACGCAATCAACCCCAGCTCGAATCCGGTTTGCACGAGCGCAGTCACCGCGTCTCTCACTTCACCTCTTTGGATTCAATCCACACCGGGAGCTTCGCAAATCGTTTATGTGGGATCCAGATCATCCTCTGGTCTTTCTCTTACTAGCTATATTGCGTCTAATCTTAACGTCAATACGGCAACCACATCGATAACAACTTCGCGAACGGCAAAATTTGGCAAAATTCATTATGATGTGGTTTCAAGCGAGCTCATCGTCCCCATACAACTCGCCAACGATAATACGGGCGACGACTATTTCATACGTTATAGCTCCGATCTCAATACCTCCACCACCACGACGACCTGCCGCTCTCCAGCGCAAATCGAACAGGATTTCGAAGGCGCTTCCCGTTATCGATATGTTTTATGCCCATCATCCAAACAAATTTATATTTATGATCGCACGGATACATTCATCGACCGCATCAGCGCTGGAACGTATCCCGTTAAGATCCTCGTCAGTTCGGATTCTACGAACCGCTATGTGGCGGTTCTCCAAAAAGACGAAAATCTTGTTCTTTACGAAGCCGCCGTCGGTTCGATATTTCCGAATCCTACTAATCTCACCTTGCCTGCGAAAATGTCCGATATCGGTCACTACGGAGATCTGGGAGAAGGCATTTTGACGATTTTTTCCAATCATCTTATCACTT
>CAZSZT010000019.1:0-10612 GCA_964611175.1 uncultured Bacteriovoracaceae bacterium | reverse complement strand
GTTCCAATATATTCTCATAGAACCCGGTTTTTATACCCTTAATTTGATCCCACGAAAACCCCCTAAAAACGGCTTTAAGCGTATTTAACAGCCTTTCAGGATTGGGTACGAGATTCCGTCAAAGTGCTAAAATGATCAAAGGGGTCAGACGAATGAATATTGAGCGCGAGTTTGAGCGATTTAATGTTGCGCATTTGGATACACTTCATTGGGGATTAGAGAATAAGTCTTCTGAAGCGATTAAACTCGTCAGCATTGGCCAGGGGGGCTGCGGTTTCTACTCTTATACGAGCGATATTCGTTGGATTCCGCCTTCTCCTGTGATTTGCAAAATTCGCTGGAAGGATTCTAGCCCTCAAAATCTATTTATTAAGGGCCAGGTTATCTACGCTCAACCTCTTCTTAACTTTGGAACAGGTGTGATCTACTACGGCATTAAATTTGAAAGATCTGATTATCCACTTCTTACTCCCGTCATTACGAGACTCAAAAAACTTACCGCATCAGGCGAAGTTTGGTTTGCCTGATTGTGGTCCGATGATTGTGTCGGTTTCTTTCTTTATGCACAGGGCATCAAATTTATGCACGGTTTATCCACAGACTTATGCACAAGTTTATGCACAGGTTGTTTCTATATAACTTATTGATATTATTTGAATTTTTAATTTTAACCAAAAGTTATGCACAGGAATTTACATAATATTTAGCGAAAGATTTAACATAATACGTCATTAACAGCTTATGCACAGGGAGTTATGCACAACTGCGCATAACTCCCTAAAATTTATCAACAGGTCCTGTGGATGCCGGTGGATAACCTGTTCATACTTAACCAAAAATGTGCATAAGTTTGAAAATGTTCATGGCCTTTTGATCATGATGCACAACCCTATCTATTAAAAAATATAATAATTTCAGATAGTTATAACTATTTCCACAATGTGCATGCCCCTACTACTACGAATCCTTTATAAAATATTTAAAAAATAAATAAGGCTGTGGATAAATTATGGACCTGGACGGGATCGAACCGACGACCCCCACAATGCCATTGTGGTGCTCTCCCAGCTGAGCTACAGGCCCCTAATCATTGAAAAATTCGACTTAAATAAAACCTCTTTTGGTCATTTATTGCAAGATTCTTAAGGGTTTCTTAAATCAATAAAGAGTTTACAAAGCAACGTCCTCAGCTTAGCTCTATTATTTTACTGGATTTAAGTATGGGAAATCGCCAAATCGCTGCTTTTGAGCTTGATCGAGAAGTCCTTTTGAAAGCCCTTCAAAGGGTACAATCCATTGTGGATCGAAAAAACACGATACCCATCTTAAGTCATTTGCTTCTTGAGACCCAAGACGGCCAGGTTATTTTTTCTGCAACCGATCTTGAAGTTGGAATCAAATGTGTTTTTGCTGCAAAAGTCACTCAAGTTGGAAGAGTCGCTGTTCCAGCAAAGAGCCTTTATGACATTGTAAGAGAGCTTCCAGAAAGTTCTCTGGTTCGGTTTAAAGTTTTTGATAATTTTTGGGTGGAACTTACGGCAGGAAAAAGTCTATTTAAACTCGTTGGACAGGATTCTGATGAATTTCCACAACTTCCTCAAATTAATAAAGAAAAGACATTTTCTGTTTCGGGTCCAAAGTTCATTCAAATGATTGATCATACCATTTTTGCCGTTTCAAATGATCAGACTCGTTATGATTTGAGTGGCGTGTTTTTGGAGCAAATTAAATCAAAAGGAAAAGTATATTTAAGAATGGTGGCTACGGATGGTCACCGACTTTCCATGATGGATCAAGAAGTCGAAGGTTTAAGAGACGTTCATATAGATCATGGCGTGATTCTTCCGAAAAAAGGACTTTTCGAATTGGAAAGAGTTTTTTCGGACACGACGGAGTTGTTTTGTTCATTCATGGAAAATAATGTGGTGTTTTGGAATAATGAAAAACAAACCACTTTATTTATGAGATTATTGGATGGTGATTTTCCAGACTATACGCCGGTGATTCCAAAAAATAATGATCGTAAAATTGTCGTGAGACGAGAACAACTTTTGAATTCTTTAAAGAGAATTTCTGTTTTATCGGCGGAGCATTCTCGTTCTGTAAGATTTCAATTCGACAAAGGAAAACTTCGACTTTCTTCAAGTAATCCAAAATTGGGTGAGGCAACGGAAGATATCGATGTCGATTATACTGGTGATGGCATTGAAATTGGTTTCAATGCAGGCTACTTTTTGGATGTTTTAGGCGCCATGAATGAGCAAGAGGATGTTGTTTTGGAACTGACAGATACTCTTTCTCCAAGCTTAATCAAAGGCAAAGAATTTGACGGTTCGCTTAATATCGTTATGCCCATGCAATTGGGTAGCGACGCCGTTTATTCATAGGTGATTTTATCCTTGTTTCTTCTATCAAGCTTTTAAATATCAGAAAGTTTGAGAATTTTTCCATTCCAGATCTTCATTCCAGACTCAATATTGTTATTGGCTCGAATGCCCAAGGTAAAACGACGATTCTTGAAGGGCTTTTCCTTGTGACCTTTCTTAAAAGTTTTCGGACATCGACGATTTCGGAGTTTTTACAATCGGGAAAGGACAGTGGTTCCATCAGTATCGGGATCGAAAAACCGTCAGCTCATCGAGTGGTCATTGGAATTAATCAGAATCGAAAACTGATTAAAGTGGATGAAAATCTTGTTACGCAAAAAAACAAATATCCTTTTTTAGGTCAGAGTGTTTCCTTTGTCCCCGATGATCTTTATTTGATGAAAGGCGGTCCCGATGGTCGAAGAGAATTCATGGATGATTTGGGAATTACTTTAGAGCCGGGTTATCGCGATATTTTAAAACGCTTTCAAACAAGTCTTAAACAGCGAAATACGGTTCTACGGGCCATCAAGGAGGGGGAGTCTCGTTTTTCCGAGCTTTTAACTTGGACCGATGAATTCGTTCGCTGTGCAGTTCCTGTGTATGAAGAGCGTCTTGATCTTACTCGAAGACTGAATGAGATTCTTCCACAGATTTTCCACAACCTCTTCAACGTTTCAGAAAAGGTTTCAGTTTCTTATGAAACCAATCTGCCAGAAGAGGCTTCTTTATCGGACGCTCTTTTTTCGAAACTGAATCGATTGAGTGAAGCGGAACGCGCGGTGGGTTATGGCCTGGTTGGCCCGCACCGAGATGATTTTCTTTTTAAGATCAATCATCTTGAGGCTCGAAGCTATGCCAGTCAGGGGCAAATGAGGGGGATGGTGATTGCTTTGAAAGTCGCTCAGATTGAACTGAGTCGAACCCATCGAAATGGAAGCCCTATTCTCCTCTTGGACGATATTATTTCTGAACTTGATGAACATAGGGTTCAATCCCTCATCGAGTTCCTTGCAAGCTACCCTGGACAGCTCTTTGTAACGACCGCGGAAGTCAATAAAGTGCGCTCTCTTCATCGTCAATTTTCAAGCTTTAAAGTCATCGATTTAGGAGCTGAAATAAGCCTTAAAATGCCCCAAAAAGACCCCCAAAATTTGTTCTCGTAACTTGTTCTTTTTCCCCCAGAACGCTAAGGTTTTGGGATATTCATGGAATTATTTTTTAGTTGGATAACGAGATGAGCTCGATCAATAAGTCGGCTCAGTATGGCGCGAGTGACATCAAAGTTTTAGAAGGGCTGGAGGCTGTCCGAAAACGCCCGGCCATGTACATTGGTTCGACCGGGCCTCAGGGACTTCATCATCTTGTTTATGAAGTTGTCGATAATTCGATCGACGAAGCCATGGCCGGTTTTTGCGATACGATTCTTGTATCCATTCACAAAGATGGCTCCTGTTCCGTCGTGGATAACGGACGTGGGATTCCAACCGGTCCCCATCCAACGATGAAGGGAAAAGATGCGGCTGAAGTCGTGATGACGGTTCTTCACGCGGGCGGAAAATTCCAGGAAGGTGCTTACAAAGTTTCGGGTGGCCTTCACGGAGTGGGGATCTCCGTCGTGAATGCCTTATCCAAACAACTTCACCTTCGAATCGAGCGAGATGGAAAAGTTTTTGATCAAAAATACGCTCAAGGAAAACCAGCGACGCCGGTTCAAGAAACCGGAATAAGTGAACGGACCGGAACAAATGTTCGTTTTTGGCCGGACGAAGAAATCTTTGAAACCACAGAATTTAGTTTTGAAACCTTGTCGATTCGTTTTCGTGAACTCGCCTTTTTGAATACGGGCGTCAAAATTATATTTGAAGATGAACGAGTTAATAAAAAGGCGGAATATCATTATGACGGCGGTCTCAAATCCTTTGTGGAACATTTGAATCAAAAGAAAAATGTTCTTCATGACATTATTCATTTCAAATCCGAGAAAGATCGATGTCTTATTGAAGTCGCGATCCAATACAATGATACCTATTCCGAAACAGTTTTTTCGTACTGTAATAATATTAATACTCATGAAGGTGGAACACACTTACTTGGTTTTCGTGCTGCCTTGACGAGGGCTATTCATACTTATGCGACGCAGAATAATTTTCTAAAGGATTCAAAGTTTAATCTTTCAGGAGATGATTGTCGGGAAGGCCTTTGTGCGATTATTTCTGTTAAAATCCCCAATCCCCAGTTTGAAGGGCAGACGAAGACGAAATTAGGAAATTCAGAAGTTAAGGGACTTGTTCAGTCTGCGGCACACGAATATTTAAAGTACTTTTTTGATGAGAATCCTGGTCCGGCACGAAAGATCATTCAAAAAATTGTGGATGCCGCTCGAGCACGGGAAGCTGCAAAAAAAGCTCAAGAATTAGCGCGACGAAAGTCGGCCTTGGATTTTCAAGGCCTCCCAGGAAAACTCGCGGACTGTCAGGAGAGAGATCCGAAGTTGTGTGAGATTTTTATTGTCGAGGGAGATTCGGCCGGTGGTTCCGCAAAACTTGGTCGAAATCGAATGTATCAAGCGATTTTGCCGCTTAAGGGAAAGATTTTAAATGTTGAAAAGGCGCGGCTCGATAAAGTTTTAAGTCATGAAGACATCAAGACCGTGATTACCGCTTTAGGAACAGGTTTTGGAGAAGATGACTTTAAAGTTGAAAAACTCCGTTATCATAAAATTGTTTTAATGACGGATGCCGATTTTGACGGGTCACATATTCGAACGCTTCTTCTGACGTTTTTTTACCGAAAGATGTATGAAATTGTGGAGAACGGATTTCTCTACATCGCGCAACCGCCGCTCTATCGTGTGAAAAAAGGAAAGCGAGAGACGTACTTTAAAGACGAGGACTCCATGTCGAATTTTCTTTTGTCCGAAGGAGTCGATGGCCTTACTTTGAATTTTAAATCTCGCATGCTCGCGGATGATTTGCTTAAGGAATATGTCAAAAAAGCCAATCAGTTTCTTTCGACGATTCAGAAGCAGAGCCAGCGATTTGACACGGAGTTTTTGGCCGCCGCTCTTTTAGGTTTGGCGCCTCAACCGAAGCAATTTAGTTCGAAGGCTTTCTGGGATAAATTGATGTCGGATTTGAATGAACAAATCATTAAGAAAACGTTTTCTTACGCTCTCGAAGGTGGTGTCTTGAAAGTTATCTGTACGGAGGCTGGGTATCAGAGAGAATTTGAATTTTTGGAATCTTCTCTGATGGAAGACTTATCGAAGATTTTTGAACAAGCTAAGGAGCTTTCTCAACTTGGTGAATTTCCGGCGCATTTTGTGGAGACGTCCGATAAAGCGGAATCAAAGGGAGATGCAAAAACAGAACTGACGGTCCATCATCCTGGGGAAGTTTCAAAGGTGGTGAGGTCCCGAGGCGAGAAGGGCATTTATATCCAACGTTATAAAGGTCTCGGTGAAATGAATCCTGAACAATTATGGGAAACGACGATGGATCCTGAGAAGAGAACTCTTTTAAGAGTAAGCGTAGACGATGCGGTTCAAGCGGATGCCCTTTTTACAACTTTGATGGGTGATGAAGTCGAAGATCGCCGCAACTTTATCGAAGAGAATGCTCTGAAGGTGCGTAATTTGGATATCTAGTCATGGTGGAAAGCGTAGAAAATCTTAATATAAAGAAGATCAGCATTGAAGATGAGATGAGGAACTCTTATCTCGATTACGCCATGAGCGTTATTATCGGAAGAGCGATTCCGGATATTCGAGATGGATTGAAACCCGTTCACCGAAGAATTCTCTATGCGATGTTTCGGGAAGATCTTTTATCTTCAAAGCGCTTTTCCAAATCGGCTGGGGTCGTCGGTGAAGTTTTAAAGAAGTATCATCCTCACGGAGATATGGCGGTTTACGATTCGTTGGTTCGTATGGCTCAGGAATGGAATCTCCGCTATCCACTTGTCGAAGGTCAAGGAAATTTTGGCTCGATCGATGGAGATAATGCCGCCGCTTATCGGTATACAGAAGCTCGGTTAGAAAAAGTTGCGGAAGAGTTTTTGAACGAAATCGATCAGGACACCGTTGATTTCATTCCCAATTATGACGGATCGACTCAAGAACCCGTTGTTCTTCCAGCCATGATTCCTAATTTCTTGGTCAATGGGACAACAGGTATCGCTGTCGGGATGGCGACGAATGTTCCGCCACACAATCTTACGGAAGTGATGGATGCGGTGATTGCCACCATCGATAATCCACAAATTGAAATCGAGGAATTGATTCAATTGATTCCAGGACCGGATTTTCCAACAGGCGCATTGATTTGTGGAACTTCTGGCATCGTTCAGGCCTATCGAACTGGTCGTGGATCGGTGACCATGCGTGCGGTCGCCCGGATTGAGGAATTTAAAAATCGAGAACAAATCATTGTTTCGGAGATTCCTTATCAGGTCAGTAAACTTCGGATTGTCGAGCAGATTGCGGATGCCGTCCGAGATAAAAAGATCGATGGAATTTCCGATATTCGTGATGAAAGTAACCGAGAGGGTATCCGCGTTGTGGTGGAACTCAAAAAAGACGCGAATGCGGAAATTGTTCTCAATCAACTCTACGAAAGAACGCAACTTCAAGAAAACTTTGGAATCACTTTTTTAGCGATCGCCAACAAGCGGCCCAAAATTTTTAATCTTAAGGAAATTATTCAATCCTTTATTAGCCATCGCAAGGAAGTTGTCGTTCGTCGATCGGTTTTTGAACTTCGAAAAGCTCAAATGCGAGCCCATATTTTAGAGGGGTATGAAAAAGCTCTCGATAAAATTGATGCCGTCATCGAGGTGATTCGAAAATCTCAAACTCCCGATATCGCAAAGACAGGTCTGATTAAGAAATTTGAATTTAGTATCGAGCAGGCAACGGCTATTTTGGAGATGAGACTCCAACGTTTAACGGGTCTCGAGAGAGAAAAAATTGAAAATGAGCTCAAAGAACTTCGGGCTCGAATCGCAGAACTCAAGGAATTATTGGGATCCGAGAAAAAACTTTTTGCTGTTATTCGAAAAGAAAGCGAAGAGATTAAAAACAATTTCGGGGATAAGCGACGCACTCAAATTCAAGCAGCCGTAGGAAAGTTTGAAACGGAAGACCTCATCGCGGAAGAGGAAATGGTCGTTACGATCTCTCATCAAGGTTACATCAAGCGTGCCCCTGTCGATTCATACCGAGCGCAACGTCGAGGAGGGGTAGGCAAGATTGGGATGAGCACTCGCGAAGAGGATTTTGTCGAAAAAGTTTTTGTTGCTTCCACGCATTCGTTTTTGCTTTTATTCTCCGATAAAGGGCGACTTTTTTGGGTTAAAGTTCATGAAATTCCATTAGCGAGTCGAACGGCCAAGGGCAGGCCTCTCGTCAATTTAGTTCGATTGGCGCCGGATGAAAAACTTTGCGGAATCCTTCCTGTTCGTCGATTTGCAGAAGGACGTTTTGTGGTCATGGCAACCGAATATGGTATCGTGAAAAAAACCGATATTATGGCCTTTTCTCATCCGAGACCTTCTGGGCTGATTGCGATTCATTTCGACGAAGGAGATCGACTCATCGGTGCGGCGATTACGAATGGAAATGATGAAGTTCTTCTTTCGACGCGCGAAGGGATGAGTATCCGCTTTTCCGAGCAAGATGTTCGGCCCATGGGGCGAACGGCACGTGGTGTGAAGGGGATCGAACTCGAAAAAACAGATCGAGTCGTGTGTTTAGATGTCGTTGATCCGAAGACCCAGCTTTTAACGATCTGCGAGCTTGGTTTTGGCAAGCGTACGGATGCGGAAGAGTACCGAGTCCAATCGCGAGGTGGAAAAGGGATTATTACCATTAAAACGACGGATCGAAATGGACCCGTTGTCTCCGCCCTTCAGGTAAAGGACAATGACCAAATCATTCTGATTACGAGCGGTGGAACGGTGCTTCGCTTGAAGGTTTCGGAAATATCGGTCGTCGGACGAAATACCCAAGGAGTTCGACTCATTACGGTGAGCGAGGGCGAGAAAGTGACCTCGGTCACGCGGCTCTCGGAAGACGAAACAGAATAGAGGCTATGAAATTTTTCATCCTTTTTTGTCTGGCGTGGGGATTGGCCGGCTGCACGACTTCGGATATGTCTTTGCTTGAGCGTGCGGAGCGAGAAGCGAGTCAGCAACGAGCACAGCTTTCAAAACATTTGTATCTTCAGGTTATTCTTCACCACTCAAAATCGGACGATATTCGCTTTCGAGCATTGAAGGGCTTGATGGAAGTTTCTTTCGCGCAACTTTTTGATTATCGAGGTGGCCTTGCCGCTTTCGAAAAACTTTTGGAGGAATATGGAAAAAACCCCACCAAAAAAGAAGAAATGGATCGGCTTCGAATTCAAGCGGCTCGAGTTTGGAGACTGCAGTTGCAGAGACCGGAAAAAGCACTTGAAATTCTGGAAGCCTTTACTCCCGGCCATGACGAAAGTAAGAAAGCTCTTCAAGAGATCGGCCGAACCTATGTCGCGCTCAAAAATTATGAAGAAGCCGAGGAAATTTTTAAACAGTCCTGGGGCGATGCCATGGCTGAAAAACAATGTTCTACGCTTAAAAGCCTTCAACTCGATCTCATTCAAGTCCATTCACTTTCTAAGCGATGCGAATCTGCGATTCAATGGGCAAAAGTCTCTTTCCCGGTTGGATGTAATTCGGATATTTATTCCGTGCAATTAGAGGAAGCCCATTGCCATGAAATGCTGGGCGATTTTTTGAAAGCAAAGGAGATTTATGAAGCGATGGTTCGGTCCAATCCAACGGATTCCCGGGCTCATTTTTTACTGCAACAACTCAAAGACCGACAGAAAGAAAAGCTCGTAAAATGAATTTTCATAAATCCGAAAGTCTTCTCGATCGAGCCAAAGTCTTTATGCCTGGGGGAGTTAATTCGCCTGTTCGTTCTTTTAAGGCCGTTGGTGGGAATGCGTTCGTCGCTAAAATGGGGGAGGGGGCCTATCTAACAGACATCGATGGCAATCGTTATATTGATTTAGTGTGCTCCTGGGGGGCACTTATTCATGGACACAATCACCCGGTCATTCGAGAACGCATTCAGGAAGTCCTGTCTCGTGGAACCAGTTTTGGCGTGACCTCAAAAATAGAAATTGATCTCTGTGAAAAAATGAATCAGACGGTACCAAACCTGGAAATGCTTCGTCTTGTTAATTCTGGAACGGAAGCCTGCATGAGCGCGATTCGGCTTGCGAGGGCGGTTACAAAAAGGAATATGATTTTGAAATTCGATGGTCATTATCACGGACATGCGGATTCGTTTTTAGTCGCCGCCGGATCTGGTTTGGCCACCCTTCAGACTTCCGGATCCGCGGGGGTTCCCGAATCGACAATTCATGATACTCTTGTTCTTTCTTTCAATGACGAAAAGTCGTTGGATGAAGTTTTTCATCAATATGGAAATCAATTGGCTTGCGTTATTTTAGAAGTGGTTGCGGGCAATATGGGTGTCGTTGCCCCGCAGCTTTCGTTTTTGTCTAAACTTCGAGATTTAACCAAACGCCATCATTGCCTTTTGATATTTGACGAAGTGATGACAGGATATAGGCTGTCATTAGCCGGGGCTCAAGGAGTATACGGAATTTCCCCGGATCTGATTTGCTTAGGAAAAATTATCGGTGGCGGGTTGCCCGTCGGAGCTTATGGTGGAAGACGGGAGTTCATGGAAATGATTGCTCCTCTTGGAAGCGTCTATCAGGCGGGCACTCTTTCTGGGAATCCCCTTGGGGCAGCGGCGGGCTTGGCATCGCTTGAAATCATTTTGGAAAATGAAAATATTTTTTACCAAAAATTGGATGCTGCCACGAGTGAATGGAGATCGCAAATGGAATCTCATATTCGATCCAAAGGATATTCAGCGTCGGTTTCCCAAGTCGGAAGTATGATCAGCGTCTTTTTTAAAGATCGAGCTCCCCAAAATTATCGGGAGGCCAAAGCGAGCGATACGCAACAATTTAATCGATTCTTTTGGGCCCTGATGAAACGAGGAGTTTATTTTCCGCCGAGTGCATTTGAAGCCTGTTTTGTTTCAGCGGCCCATTGCCAAGATTCTGTCATGGAGCCGTTGATGTCAGCATCGAGGGAAGCCTTGGATGACGTTTTTGAGAGCGGTGATTAATGAACCCAATAGAACCCAACAATGACGATCATCAACGGAAGTCAAAAAACCTAGC
>CAZSZT010000018.1:0-10619 GCA_964611175.1 uncultured Bacteriovoracaceae bacterium | reverse complement strand
TCATATACTCTTCTGGAACAATGACCTCGAGGGCCATGATCGGTTCCATCAATACCGGAGACGCTTTCTGGCAGCCATCTTTAAAAGCGATACTTGCCGCCACTTTAAAAGCAAGCTCGGAAGAATCTACTTCATGAAAGCTACCATTGAAAAGCGTTGCTTTTACATCTGTAACAGGATATCCCGCTACCACCCCGTTAAATAATGATTCCCGGACCCCCTGCTCGATGGAGGGAATATAGGTCTTTGGAATGACATCTCCCTTGATCTCATTTCTAAACTGAAAACCTTGGCCCTTATAAGGCTCCAATTTCAGCCAAACATGTCCGTATTGGCCTTTTCCGCCTATTTGACGAATGTATTTTTGTTCGACTTCGACGGATCTCGTAATCGTTTCTTTGTAGGACACCTGGGGCTTACCGACGTTCGCATCCACGCGAAATTCTCTCGTTAGGCGATCAATAATGATGTCTAAATGAAGTTCGCCCATACCCGAAATCAAGGTTTGACCCGTTTCTTCATTCATTTGAACCCTAAAACTAGGGTCCTCAAGCGCTAACTTCTTTAAAGTTTCGCCAAGCTTTTCTTGGTCTGCTTTCGTTTTTGGTTCAATCGCAACCGATATAACCGGATCCGGAAATTGAATGGACTCCAATAAAATAGGGTGATCAAAATCCGTCAGCGTGTCACCCGTACTCGTAAATTTAAGTCCAACTAATGCGGCGATACTTCCGGGACCAGTCTGCTCAACATCCGTTGTTTGATTCGCATGAACTTGAAGGAGTCGACCGATTCTTTCTTTTCGTTGCTTCGAAGCATTTAAAACAGCGGCACCCTTTTTCATCACACCCGAATAAACTCGAACGTAGGCCAACTGACCCACGAACGGATTCGACATAAGCTTAAAAGCGAGGGCTGAAAGAGGTTCTTTGCGTTCAGGTTTTCGTTTGAGCACCTTCGAATGATCTTCAACGTCCATTCCGGTAATCGGAGGGACGTCCAAAGGTGATGGTAAATAACGAACAATGGCATCTAACAGGGGCTGGACTCCTTTATTTCGAAACGAAGCTCCGCAAAGAACGGGAACGCCTTTTAAAGAAAGACAAATTCGACGAATGGCTCCGATAAGATCGTCATCTGAAATTTTCGAGGCGCTCAGATAAGCATCCGCCATCTCATCATCGAGATTGGCCACGGACTCTAAAAGTTGTTCCCGATAAACTTGAGCCTCAGTTTCCAAATCTGCCGGAATCGACGTGATTTGAAATAGGGCCCCACTTTCATCGCCTTCCCAAATCAAAGCTTTTTGGGAGATTAAGTCGATCGCACCCTTAAATGAGTCTTCTTTTCCTATTGGAATTTGCACGGCTAAAGGAGTCGCATGAAGCCTGTTTTTAATCATCTGCAAAACGCGCTCGAAGTTGGCTCCAAGTCGATCCATTTTGTTAACAAACGCAATGCGGGGAACTCGATATTTGTCCGCTTGTCGCCACACGGTTTCCGATTGAGGCTCGACTCCAGCAACGGCACAAAAAACACCGACCGCGCCGTCCAAGACTCTTAAGGAACGCTCGACCTCCACCGTAAAATCCACATGCCCCGGAGTATCAATGACATTGAATTGAAAGTCCTTCCAAAAACAAGTTGTGGCCGCAGAAGTAATTGTAATTCCGCGTTCTTGCTCCTGAACCATCCAATCCATTTGGGTGTTTCCCTC
Source organism: uncultured Bacteriovoracaceae bacterium (assembly GCA_964611175.1). Lineage (GTDB taxonomy): Bacteria > Bdellovibrionota > UBA2394 > UBA2394 > UBA2394 > CAZSZT01. Next base: position 8,902 of record CAZSZT010000018.1, on the reverse strand, counting down.
GTCGACATTTCCAAGTCGGTGAGTTTTTCCCGTGTAATAAAGAATGCGCTCGGTCGTCGTCGTCTTGCCGGCATCAATATGGGCAATGATGCCGATATTTCGAACTTTTTCGAGAGAGGCTTCCATTTGATCTAACGCCAATGCACCCACAAACTCATCATCCTCATGATTTACCATCGAAAATGAGCAAAGGCTCGATTCGCCTCTGCCATTTTATGAACATCATCCTTCTTTTTAATCGCACCACCGCGACCATTCGCGGCTTCATAAAGTTCTGCGGAAAGTTTTTCAGACATGGATCGGCCCATTCGCTCTCGGGCGCTTTGAATAAGCCATCGACAACTTAAGGTTAATTTTCGTTCGGGACGAACTTCCATGGGGACTTGATAGTTGGCACCCCCAACACGTCGAGAGCGAACTTCGATTTCCGGTTTTACATTATCAATCGCTTTCTTAAAAACACGAAGACCGTCCTCGCCTTTCGTTTTTAAATCATCGAAAGCTTCATAAACAATATGGGCGGCTTTGGTTTTCTTTCCATTCCACATCAACATCTGAATAAATTTTTGAACGGTTGTATCAACGTATCGAGAATCTGGCTCGATCGACTTACGTTCTAAAACTCTTTTTCTTCTTGGCATATTCTCTCAAACCTCCAATTAGGATTTCGGTCTCTTGGCCCCGTATTTCGAACGACCCTTTTTACGGTTCGCCACACCTGTGGCATCCAAAGTTCCGCGAACAATATGGTAACGAACACCTGGCAAATCTTTGACCCGCCCACCTCGAATGAGAACAACCGAGTGCTCTTGTAAATTATGCCCAATGCCCCCGATGTACGCCGTCACTTCATGTTTATTTGTCAAACGAACCCGCGCGACTTTTCTTAATGCTGAATTCGGTTTTTTTGGTGTCATCGTATAAACACGCGTACAAACACCGCGCTTTTGGGGGGCACGCTTCAGCGCGGGCGATTTCGATTTGTAAAACGGTTTCTTGCGGCCCTTACGAACCAACTGATTGATTGTCGGCATTCCAAATCCTCATTTTTAGGTCGATCTTGCGGATCAACGTTTAGGTTTATTTTTTAAACAGGCTCTTCTTTCGCATCCGATGGGCGGATACACAGAACAGCTAAGGTCTCAAAGGCTTCAAGTCCAAAGACCTACCTTTTTGTTTGCCACTCCCGGGAAACAAACGAGACAAAACTCAAATCATATGAATAGGGTGCCCCTTAGCTCCCAGTCAACCGTAGAACTAGGAAACTGCAGTGGCTCCCCCTTCTTGGGCCCCCATACTCGTCGTATCAACATCGACATCCCGGAGGAACTCATCATCTCCACCCTCAACGACGATTTCGTCCGACCGGTACTCGTCCAAACCCGTTCCAGCCGGCAAAAGCCTACCCATAATAATGTTTTCCTTCAGTCCGTATAAATTATCGACCTTGCTGGCTATGGCCGCTTCCGTAAAGACCTTGGTTGTTTCCTGGAAGCTGGCGGCAGAAAGCATCGAATCCGTGTTAAGGGCCGCTTTCGTAATACCTAAAAGCATGGGTTCCGCCGTTGCGGGTTTCTTCCCTTCGGCAATAAGAGCCTCGTTTATGTCTTCAAAAACCCAGCGACTTACGGGTTCACCTTCCAAGAACATCGAATCATTAGCCTCAAGGATCCTTACTTTTCTAAGCATCTGGCGAACGATCGTCTCCATATGCTTATCGTTAATTTTGACCCCTTGAAGACGATAAACCTCTTGGATTTCGTCCACGAGATATTTTGCCAAGGCCTTTACTCCGAGTACCCTCAAAATATCGTGCGGATTGACAGCTCCATCGACCAAGGGCTCTCCCGCACGAACGAAATCTCCTTCTCGAACAATAATGTGCCGCGCTTTTGGAATAAGGAACTCAGCCGGCTCCCCTTTCTCCGGGGTAATAATAACTTTTCGCTTCCCTTTCGTGTCCTTTCCAAAGGCAACGAATCCATCAATATCGGCAATAATGGCGGCTTGTTCTCTGGGTGCGCGCGCTTCAAAAAGTTCTGCCACGCGAGGAAGCCCCCCGGTGATGTCTTTTGATTTGGTTACTTCTTTTGCGATCTTCGCAAGCACATCTCCGGCTACTACTTCTTGGCCTTCATTTGCAGAAATGGTCGCATTAAGCGGCAGCCAATAGCGAACTTCGGTATTCGTACGAGGATTGATAAGGGTTGCTCCCGTTTCAGGATCAACAATCAAAATGCGCGGTCGCAAATCCGTTGCCCCACGATTTTCAATAACGACCTTACGAGAAAGCCCTGTCGCTGCGTCCCGTTGCTCTTTGAAGGTTGTCCCTTCGACAAGATCTTCAAATTTCACTCGTCCTTGGAATTCGGTCATAATCGGAATCGTATAGGGATCCCAATCGGCGATCACATTCCCCGCCTTCACTTTCGCTCCATCGGCAAACTTAAGGCGAGAGCCGGAAACCAATCGATGTTTTTCAAGTTCACGATCGTCGGCATCGATTACGGCGATTTCAGCATTTCGATTCATGACTACATTTTCTTTGTTGCGGTTCACGATCAACTGAACATCGATATATTTCACACGACCATCATTACGAATTTCGATAGTCGATTGCTCGGCCATCGCGCTTGCCGTACCCCCGATGTGAAACGTTCGCATCGTTAATTGAGTTCCGGGTTCACCGATGGACTGTGCGGCAATGATTCCAACCGCTTCTCCGATATTCACCAATGAACCTCTGGCTAAATCACGACCATAGCAAAGCACACAAATTCCCCGGCGGCTCTTGCATGTTAACGGAGATCGGATGCTCACTCGACTCAACTGAAGTTCTTCAAGATGATCGACAATTTCTTCCGTGAATTCTTCGTTTGCTTTGACCAATACCTTCTTGGAGACCGGATCCTTCACATCGAATAAGGCCGTGCGTCCCAAAATTCTTTCGCCCAAGGACTCGATTACCTCTCCTCCTTCGACTAAAGCTTCCATTTCAATTCCTTCAAGAGTTCCACAATCAACTTCCGTCACAACGGAATCTTGAGCGACGTCTACGAGTCGACGAGTGAGATATCCAGCGTTGGCTGTTTTAAGAGCTGTATCCGCCAACCCTTTTCTCGCGCCGTGAGTTGAAATGAAATACTCCAAAACTGTGAGGCCCTCTCGAAAGTTTGAAATAATCGGAGTTTCAATGATTTCGCCTGAGGGTTTGGCCATAAGACCCCGCATCCCCGCCAACTGACGAATCTGTGCATTCGATCCCCGAGCTCCAGAATCCGCCATCATAAAGATGGTATTAAAGGATTTGGATTTAACGGGTTCGCCTTTTCGATCTTCAAAAACATTTCTAGAGTCTGGTTTCGATCGAAATTCTTGAAGCCCCAAATTCGCCATCATATCTTTAGCGATTCGATCCGAAAGATTCGTCCAAATATCAACGACTTTGTTATAACGTTCGCCGTCCGTGATAATCCCTTCGGCGTACTGAGATTCGATTTCTTTCACTTCTTTTTTAGAAGCCGTCAATAAATTGGTTTTCGTTTCCGGAATCACCATATCTTTCATGGCGATCGACATTCCAAATTTCGTTGCAAATTCGAACCCCATATTTTTCAATCGATCTGCCATCAATACGGTTTTCTTTTGTCCGGCGACTTTGAAAGAGACTTCAACGAGTTTAGCCAAACCTTTCTTATCCATTTCTTTATTCACATAGGAAAATGGAACCTCTTCCGGAACGGCCGACAAAACAAGGATACGGCCGGCTGTCGTTGCCTCTCGTTTTTCGTTAATTCGGCAAAAGACTCGAGAGTTGAGACTGACGACACCTTGTTCGTAAGCTAATCGTAATTCGTCTGAATTCAAGAACGACTTGCCTTCACCACGAGCATAAGGTTCTTCGCGAGTCATACAGTACAATCCAAGAACAATATCTTGAGTCGGTGAAATAATGGGCTTTCCATTTGCAGGAGAAAGCAAATTATTGGTCGACATCATCAAAACACGAGCTTCCATTTGAGCTTCAATCGAAAGAGGAACGTGAACGGCCATTTGATCTCCATCGAAATCCGCGTTGAAGGCGGTACAAACAAGGGGGTGCAGTTGAATGGCCTTTCCTTCGATCAGGACAGGTTCAAAAGCTTGAATACCCAATCTGTGCAAGGTTGGGGCTCGATTGAGCATGACGGGGTGTTCTTTAATGACCTCTTCCAAAACATCGTAAACTTCCGGCGCTTCCAGTTCAACCATGCGCTTCGCTGCTTTGATGGTGCTGACATAACCACGCTCTTCCAATTTGTTAAAAATGAAAGGTTTGAAAAGTTCCAAAGCCATTTTCTTTGGAAGCCCACATTGGTGAAGTCGTAAATTTGGACCGACTACGATGACGGAACGTCCGGAATAATCGACACGCTTTCCTAAAAGATTTTGTCGAAAACGTCCCTGTTTTCCTTTGATCATATCGGACAACGACTTAAGTGGTCGTTTGTTCGTTCCCGTAACAACTTTTCCACGTCGTCCATTATCGAAAAGAGAATCCACGGCTTCTTGAAGCATTCGCTTTTCGTTTCGCAAAATGATTTCCGGAGCATCGAGTTCCTGAAGCCTCTTCAACCGATTGTTTCGATTGATGACTCGTCGATACAAATCATTTAAATCACTCGTTGCAAACCGTCCGCCATCCAACGGAACCAAGGGGCGTAAATCAGGCGGAAGAACAGGCACGACATCTAAGACCATCCAATCCGGTTTGTTCTCGGAATTAACAAAAGCCTCAACTACCCTCAGTCTCTTGATATATTTTTTTCGCTTCGCCTCCGAGGCAACCGTTTCAAGGTCTGATCGAAGTTCTTTTCGAAGTTTTTCCAAATCTAATTTAGAAAGAAGGTCTTTGATGGATTCTGCTCCCATTCCCGCGGAGAACTCAGCTCCAAATTGATCTTGAGCCCGTCGAAATTCAGCTTCGGAAAGAATTTGTCCAACTTTAAAGGGGGTTTCGCCTGGGTCCAAAACAATATAGGACTCATAATAAAGAACTCTCTCAAGCTCCCTCAAAGTGAGATCGAGAAGCGCCCCAATTCGAGACGGAAGAGATTTCAAAAACCATATATGAGCAACGGGTGTTGCTAATTTGATGTGTCCCATTCGCTCGCGTCGAACTTTGCTTTCAATGACTTCCGTTCCGCATTTTTCGCAGACCACACCGCGATGCTTCATTCGCTTGTATTTTCCGCAAATACATTCGTAGTCTTTAATCGGTCCGAAGATAGCCCCGCAAAACAAGCCACTTCTTTCCGGCTTGAAAGTTCGATAGTTAATGGTCTCGGGCTTTTTTACCTCACCGTAAGACCATTCCAAAATTTGCTCCGGCGAAGCAATGCTTAACTTAAAGGCCCGGATCGAACTCGGATTTTTCGGTTTTTGAAAGAGATTGAAAAAGTTTTCCATAAGTTATCCTCTATTACTCAACTAATTTTTAGGCGGACTGACCGTCTGCGGGTTGATCTTGAATGAGTTGAACATTAAGGCCCAAGGCTCGCAGCTCCTTCGTCAACACATTGAAAGATTCTGGCAAACCAGGTTCCAAATTATATTCACCCTTCACAATCGATTCATACATTCGGGTTCTTCCGATGATATCGTCCGACTTCACCGTCAAAAATTCCTGCAAGGCGTGGGCCGCTCCATAGGCTTCCATCGCCCAAACTTCCATTTCACCAAGACGCTGACCGCCGAACTGAGCCTTACCTCCAAGAGGTTGCTGAGTAACAATGGAGTAAGGCCCGATGCTTCGCGCATGAATCTTATCTTCCGCGATATGATGAAGTTTCAGAATATAAATGGTTCCAACCGTAACACGCCTTTCGAAAGGTTCTCCCGTTCGTCCATCAAACAGATAAACTTGTCCATCCATTGGCAACTCGGCAAGTTCGAGCATTCGACCAATTTCATTTTCGTCAATGCCGTCGAATACGGGAACGGCGAGAGTCACGCCCCTTCGAAGTTTCTTTGCAAATTCGACAAGATCTTCGCGTGTCGCGTCCTTTAAGAACTTCTGAACGGAGTCCGTGCCATAAACCTTCGCCAAATAAGTACGAAGACCTTCGACTTCGGCGTTCTTTTCAAGCATCCGATCGATGACTCTCCCAATACCCGTGGCGGCGCCTCCTAAATGAGTTTCAAGAAGTTGTCCCACATTCATCCGAGAGGGAACACCCAAGGGATTTAAGATAATATCGACGGGAGTTCCGTCGGAAAGATAGGGAATATCTTCTTCCGGAAGAACTCGGGAGATAACCCCTTTGTTTCCGTGTCGACCGGCCATCTTATCGCCCACTTCAATTTTACGTTTAATGGCGATATAAACTTTAACCATTTTGATAACCCCCGGAGGAAGTTCATCGCCCCGAGAGAGTTTCTCAATTCGTGTTTGAGCAACAAGTTTAATCGCTTCGATTTGATTTGAAATCGATTCGAAAACAACTCGAATTTCATTCTCAGTATTTTCGTTCGAAAGCGGAATTCGAGCCCATTCGTTCTCGGCGACTTGATCCAGAGCCGTCTCGGTAATTTTATCGCCCTTCTTAAGAATGCCATCTCCGGATTTCCCTGTTACGGGGCCATTAACCGCCTGTCCAAGAAGGAGTTTTCGTATTGTTCGTAAACCCGACTCACGAATGATTCGTACTTCGTCCTCTTGATCTTGAAGAATCCGACGAGCTTCATAATCCTCGATCGTCTTTGCCCGCGAATCCTTTTCAACTCCTTCACGCTGAAAGACTCGAGTATTAATCACCGTCCCCACAACTCCTGGGGGAACCTTCAGAGATGTGTCTTTTACATCGCTAGCCTTTTCACCAAAGATCGCTCGCAAAAGCTTTTCTTCCGGAGAAAGCTGGGTCTCTCCTTTGGGAGTTACTTTTCCGACGAGAATATCTCCAGGTCGCACCTTGGCACCGATTCGAATAATTCCAGAATCATCTAAATTCGCCAAAGCATCGTCGCCAACATTGGGGATATCTCTCGTAATTTCCTCCATTCCAAGCTTCGTATCCCGTGCGAGCACTTCGAATTCTTCGATATGAATCGACGTGAATAAATCATTTCGAACAGCGCGCTCGGATATTAAAATGGAGTCTTCAAAGTTGTAACCGCCCCAAGACATGAAAGCGACCGTGACATTTTGTCCAAGAGCCAATTCGCCGAGTTCCGTCGCGGGACCATCCGCAAGAATTTCTCCTTTATGAACATACTGACCACGCTTCACGATGGGTGTTTGATTAATGCAGGTATTTTGATTGGACCGCATATATTTCAAGAGAGAATAGATTTCCACTCCGGTACTGCGTTCGGTTTTCTTATATCCAGGAGCGTCGGTATCGACTCGGAGAACAATTCGAGAAGCATCGACGCTTTCAATCCATCCCGCATTCTTGGCAACGACCGTCACCCCCGAATCTTTGGCCACCACTTTTTCCATTCCGGTTCCAACGAGAGGCGCATTTGTTCGGACAAGCGGAACCGCTTGGCGTTGCATATTGGATCCCATCAGGGCGCGATTCGCATCATCATGCTCCAAGAATGGAACAAGAGAAGCCGCCACCGAAACAATTTGACTTGGAGAAACATCGATAAGATTGACTTCCGCAGGAGGAATCAAAACGAATTCTCCCATTCGTCGAGCCGAAACAAGTTCTTCGATCATCTTGCCCTTTTCATCCACTTTCACATTGGCTTGCGCGATGACTTTGTCTTGCTCCTCCAAAGCAGAATAATAAACCACTTCGTCCGTCACTCGACCATCCGTTACCTTCCGGTAAGGCGTTTCAATGAATCCAAATTCATTGATGCGAGCATAGGTCGAAAGAGAAGCGATCAATCCAATATTCGGACCTTCGGGTGTCTCAATGGGGCAGATTCTTCCGTAATGAGTCGGATGAACATCTCGAACTTCAAATCCCGCACGATCCCTCGTTAGACCTCCAGGCCCAAGAGCCGAAAGACGTCGCTTATGGGTAATTTCGGAAAGCGGATTTGTCTGATCCATGAATTGAGATAATTGAGATGTTCCAAAAAACTCTTTCACCACCGCTGAAACCGGTTTGGCGTTAATCAATTCATGGGGCATCAAGGTTTCAAGCTCCTGAAGACTCAAACGCTCTTTGATAGCTCGCTCCATTCGAACCAAACCAACGCGATATTGATTTTCCAGAAGCTCACTGACCGATCGAACACGACGATTTCCTAAATGATCGATATCGTCGATATCCCCCTTGGCGACTTTAAGACCCAAAAGGTACTTAATAGTTCCGAGGATATCGTCTTTGGTAAGAACTCTTTCGTCGAGGGGGGTATTAAGTCTAAATTTGTGGTTCATCTTCAAACGACCCACCTGAGCAAGATCATATTTCTCGGGATCGAAGAAGAGACCTTTGAAGAAGTGTCGGGCGGATTCGATGGTCGGAGGATCACCAGGTCGAAGCTTCTTGTAAATTTCCATCATTGCTTCTTCCGGGCTATCAATTTTATCTCCAAGCAATGTATCCCGAAGAGAAGAGGAAACAGTCTGATTATTAATATAAATCAGTTTTAGCGATTCAATGCCCACCGCTAAAATATTCTTAAGATTTTCTTCCGTGATTTGTTGGTTTACTTCCAAAAGAATTTCACCGGTCGATGGATCAACAACGTTCGCTGCGGCAATTCGACCGACCAGCTCCTCTTCTTTAACTTGGATGGAATCAATATGAGCTCGCTCCAAGCCCTTAACGGAAAATTTCGTAAAACGTCGCCCGGCTTTGACGATGACGTTGCCAGCCTTATCTTTCAAATCAAACGCTGCAAGTTGGCCAGGGAGAACTTCCGGAACGACATCCTTTGTGATTTTTTTCCCTTCAAAAGT
>CAZSZT010000017.1:0-10798 GCA_964611175.1 uncultured Bacteriovoracaceae bacterium | reverse complement strand
CTGATTTCCAGGCTATTCAGTGGAAAATCGCCGATGCGGCGACTCTCGTTCAGGCCGCAGAGGCTTTGATACTTCGGGCTGCCTGGTTAAAGTCTCAAAATCGAGATTGTATTCGGCAGGTGAGTCAGGCCAAACTTTTTTCTACGGAAATGGCTGTAAAGGTTTGTGAGGATATGCTTCAAATTCATGGAGGCTATGGTTATATAAAGGACTATCCGGTGGAACGCTATTGGCGCGATGTTCGAGTGACGACTTTATACGAAGGAACGAGCGAGATTCAACGCTTGGTGATTGCTCGTGAGTGCCTGAAAAAGGGGTTTTCGTGAAACAGCCTCCTATTCGAGTTCTCATGGGAAAAGTCGGATTAGATGGGCATGACCGTGGGGCAAAAGTCGTTATGTCCGCACTTCGGGATGCGGGAATGGAAGTGATTTATTCCGGGCTCCATCAGACACCGGAGGCTCTGGTGCGGGCCGCTTTGGAGGAAGACGTTGACTTGATTGGAGTCAGCATTTAGTCGGGCTCTCACACTATTTTGATTCCTAAACTGATTTAAGAATTAAAAAAGGAAAACATGACTCATGTTCCCCTTCATGTGGGGGGCATCATTCCAGAGGGAGATATTAAGACATTAAAAAAGGTGGGAGTCGCAAGAGTTTTCACTCCGGGCACTCCGTTAAATGAAATTGTAAAAGGTATGCAGGATGACGTCGCCCGATCGAGAAAAAAGAGGAAGAAAGAATGAATCTTGAGTTCACAGAAGATCAAAAAGCAGTCCAACAATTAGCCCGTGATTTCGCCAGTAAAGAAATTAGTCCACGTGCCGCTGAATGGGATGAGTCGGGCCGCTTTCCCCATGACATGATTCCGAAGATGGCGGATTTAGGATTCATGGGATTAACAATTCCGGAGGATTTAGGAGGCGCGGGTTTAGATTTTGTATCGGCAGCTTTAGTGATTGAAGAGGTTGCAAAAGCCTGTGGATCGATCGCTTTGACTCTTGCAGCGCATAACGGTCTTTGCTCTCGACATATTTTTGAGTTTGGCACGGTTGAGCAAAAGAAAAAATATCTTCCGGACCTAGCCTCCGGGAAAAAGCTAGGGGCTTGGGGTTTGACGGAACCCGGAAGCGGGAGTGATGCGAGTGGAATGAGAACTCGCGCGGTGGCGGATAAAGAAGGATACACGATCAACGGATCGAAAGCTTTTATTACGCATGGGTCGGTTGGGGACGTTTTTTTAGTTTTGGCGTCCACGACTCCAGAAAAAAAACAAAAAGGGATCACGGCTTTTGTCATGGAAAAAGGAACGCCCGGATTGAGTTTGGGGAAACCGGAAGACAAGCTCGGATGTCGAGCGAGTGATACCGCTCAATTTTCCATGGAAAATGTTCGTGTGAGGCGAGATCAGGTCGTCGGGAATTTGGATCATGGCTTCATCGATACCCTCAAGATTTTAGATAAAGGTCGAATTATTATTGGAGCGATGGCTCTGGGGCTGGGCGAGGCGGCTCTGGCGGCGAGTTTAAAGTACGCCAAGGAACGGGAACAATTTGGAAAACCGATCGGAGATTTTCAGGCCATCCAATGGAAAATCGCCAATATGTCAACGGAGTTGGAAGCTGCTCGGTTATTGGTGTATCGAGCTGCCACGAAGCAATCGCGGGGGGAAAAAACGACCTTGGAGTCCTCGATGGCGAAGCTTTTTGCGTCGGAAGCCGCGACACGGGCTTGTAATGAAGCGATCCAAATTCATGGGGGATACGGTTATATCCGAGAGTATCCAGTTGAACGTTACTGGAGGGATGCCAAACTTTGCGAAATTGGGGAAGGGACGAGTGAGGTCCAAAGAATGGTGATTGCCAAGCAAATTCTCTCTCAGGGGGGCTGTTGAAAAAGGCCCCGTGGGCCAAAAAAACACTAGCTCCTTAAGATGTCTTAGAGGCTAACGCCTTCTTTATCAGGGATTTGAGGCCTTTCGGGATGTCCTCGATAGAATTTATGATATACTTCTGGCTGAGAACCTCGAAAGGGGTTATTCGTTAGAAAGTAATGTTTGATGATTCTTAAGTTGAGGCCCATCTAAGTTTTTGAATTAATTCCACCATATATTATTTCATACACATAAGATCGATCTTGATGAATGAGTCCTCGAACATTGGCTGTGGTAAAGAAGAATGTAAATTGAATGAAGGAGTCCTTTTGAATGGGTACTAAATTATATGTAGGGAGTCTTCCCTACTCGATCAATAACGATCAATTGAATGAACTTTTTGCGCCGCATGGAAACGTCGTTTCCGCGCGAGTCATTATCGATAAAGTTTCCGGACGTTCGAAAGGATTCGGATTCGTTGAATATGATAACGAAGAGTCGGCGAGCAAAGCATTAGAGTCGATGAATAATACGGAAATCGACGGTCGAAAAATTGTCGTTTCTGAAGCTCATCCTCAGAACCGAGAAGGAGGAGGAGGCGGAGGCCGTGGGCACCGAGGCGGGGGTGGCGGAGGTGGACGTCACTTCGGCGGGGGTGGCGGTGGCCGTGGTGGTTTTGGTGGCGGACGTGGCGGATCTCGCTACGGTGGCGGTCACGACCAGCACTAATTCTCATTTTTTGAAATGCTAGAATTTCTAAGAGCGCTCTTAACGGGCGCTCTTTTTATTTTAGCGTCCATAAACGCTTTCGAAGTAACGATTAAAGAGTAACCAGTTCATGGTATTGAGGGGATAGCGAGCCGGATGTTGCATGAATGAGTTTGTAAGTCGAGAATGAGCTTCAGCTCATACCGAAAGGGGTCAGGGCACTTAAGTGCCAGGTAACCTAAGGTAAATCTAATAAAATCAACAGCTTATATCTTTGACGTTAGACTCTGGTTCTTACGGAGTCTAACGTCAAAGATATAAGCTGTTGATTTTATTGGAGATGTTATCGTTTACCTGGCACTTAAGTGCCCTGACCCCTTTTGGGTGGCATATGGATTGCATTGTTAGTGAGGAGATTGGGAGTCTAGAAATGACCCTAAGGGAGTTTTCAATGAGTATAAGCGATCGAAATCATTCGAGAATTTTATCTGCACAAGTTTTGAGGGTTTCCGGGCAGGAGCCGTTGCCGGTCGTGTTTTGGGGCATTCTTGTCGCAGCCTTTCTTGTTGGATTTGCGGTATTTGGGTCCGACGGCAGCAGCATGGATGAGGCCACTCGCTACGAACAACTTCAAATTGTTCGTCAAAAACAGATTCCGCTCTTAGAGCAATTTCTTGAGAGACACCCGGAAGCTCCCCAACGTTTCGATATGATGCTGCGACTTGGAGAAAATCGATTTGAGATCGGAAAATATTATCTGTCCAAAGGTGCTCGGCAGCGAGGCAACGAAGAAATCCAAAAGTCCCAAGTTATTCTTGAGCAACTTCGAAGAGCAGCTCCTCACTTTCAGCGATTGGACGAAGCTTTATTCGTTCTCGCCAATACCTATTTAGAAGTTCAGCAAATGGACAAAGTCGGAGAAGTCTTGTCGGAGATCGCCGACAAATTTCCTCGTTCGCCAATCATTAAGCAAACCGCCCTTCTTTTAGCCGATCATTATTTTGAAAAAAATCAATTTGCCCGAGCTGAAAATCTTTATCAGCAAGCTCTCGATAATCCTAAGGTCATTTCGTACGTGAATTATAAATTGGCGTGGGTAAGTATCAACCAAAACCAGCCGGGTCGCGCTCTTAAATATTTTGAAAAAGTTTTAAGCTTGAGAAGCTCTCCTGCCGACAACTCTTATGATTATTCCCTGGATGCCGCCAAAGAAATGGTATGGCCGGCCTTGGAAGTTTATTCTCAAAAGAGAGTTCTTTCTTATCTCACGTCGATTTATCCAGACGCCGAGCTTTTAAAAACGGCTCTTTCATCTTTGGGTAAAGGCCTTATGCAGAAATCGGTCTATCCGTTAGCCAGTCAGGTTTACGGGGAACTGCGAAAACGCTTTCCCAATGCGGAAGAGATCGAAGAATGGGCCAGTCAGCAAATTAAAGCCGAAGAGGAATTGGGAAATGCCAAACAAGTGGCCCATCTCATTGGAGAGCTTGCCGGAACCGCCGCGAATTCCTCGAAGGTGCAATCGCAGGTTTTATCCACGGCAAAAAAATATCATTCAGAGGCCCAAAAGGTCTCAGCCAGTTCCGAAAAGAACAAACTCTATGATTTGGCTATTACGTATTATCGTTCGTTTCTTCAAATGTCTCCGGCCGAAAATATTGCTATTCAAACACGGTTCTATTTAGGAGAAGCTCTCTTCGCTCGGAATCGGTTTCAGGAGGCCGCTGAGGAATACAAAATCGTTTCTCTCGTCGAAAACGATTTGCGGGCAAAAGCTGGATGGAGCTGGTTTTTAAGCGCCGAGCGAATAGCAACGGGTTTTGCGCATAAAGGAAAGGATTTTCGTCAAACTTCTGCTGGCGATGAAATCTATCTCGAAGCGGCTCGACAGATTCAAAATATTGATGGAATTTCTTTGGCTCAAAAGCGAAAGGCAAGTTATCAATCAGCTCGATTGCTTTATCAGCTTAACGACTTCGATCGGGCACTCCCGGTGTTTCAATATTTGGCGGACAAATTTGCAAAATCCGAGGAAGGTCGTTTAAGCGCTCAACTCGTTCTCGATATTTATAATTTGAAAAAGGATTATGACAATGTGGCTCGCTACGCGCGTGCTTATCAAGCCCATGTGGATTCGGGAACGAAATCGGATTTGAGCCTCTTGGAACAAACAGCTCTTCTCAAATCGATTGAAGAACAGGATCGAGTGGCTCGCACAAAAACCGGCGAGGAAAAAGTCGACGCTTTAGCGGAGATCGGGGATCGTTATTTTCAGTTTGCAAAACAATATCCGCGATCCACAAAGGTGGATGCTTCTCTTTGGGCCGCCATTCAAACCCATGCTCTTGTTGCCGTTGAACGTCATGATTTGGAAATTCAACGCTTACGAGAAGCTTTTAACCTCCTTGTTCAAGATTATTCCAAATCGCCGTATCGTTCTCGTGCCATCGAAGCCATGGGGAGCTTTTTGGCTTACCAAAATGTTAATCCGGGGGTTTTAAAAGACTTCGTTCCCTATAAAGACCTATGGAAAAAGCAAATGCGGGCCGAAGACAAAAGCAAGCGGGGCGCTATTGGAATGCTTGTCTATCGACTTTCTTCCGAAACGGAGCAACGTGCCTTAATGAAAGAATTTGCGTCTCTTCCGCATACCGAAGACAACCGAGAAGCCAATGCGTATGGTCAGATGCATTCGGTTTTGCAAGCACAAGAATCCTTAACGAAAGTTAAGTTAAATTCCTTAAAGACCCTGGCGGCAAATACGAAGCTCAAGCTCGATCTTCTCGATAAGCTTCAGAAAGAAGTCACGGACCTCGTAAAATTGAAATCTCCCGACTTAGCGGTTAAGGGACTTCGAATTCTTGGAGACGGTTACTTCCATGTCGCCGAGGCGATTCGAAAGGCGCCTATTCCTAAAGAAATTAAAGGCGAGGATCTTAAAGTTTATCAATCGGCTGTTGACGAAAAGGCATCTGGATTCGATCAAAAGGGTCAGGAAGCTCGGCGTTTAGCGGAGGAGAAGGCTCGGGAATTCAATATATCCTCCTGATTGGCGTTTCCTCCAAGGTCTGCTAATTTGATTTCATGTTGCTTCGATGTATTTTATGTACCCTTTTAAGTGCTGTTGTCGCCACTTTGATGATCACCATGGTGCGGGCTCAGGATTCTTCATCCTCCAAAGCGAAGAAGCGTATCATTTATAAGGAAAAGTCGTATTACGACTTTGAGGATGTTCTGATTAACGGAAATCTTCGCAAGCCCGACGGATCGTTCATTTTCAGAAAGCAGGAAACACCTTTTTCAAGCGCTCTGAATTTACACCGTTCCTTTATTCCCGAACTAAAAGGCTCGGCTACCGATACCCGATAAAATGTTTTGGGCATCTGCTTTTTTAAGCTTGGTCCTCTCTCTCCCTGCGCCCGTTCAGCAAATTCAAAAGACGTTTTCGAAGCACCAGGGATTTCGAGTAAAATTTCATCAGTTTATCAAGCAAGACGTCATAAGAAGTTCTTCAACCGAAGCGACCGGTTATGTTGAATTTCATCGACCGCATCGATTGGAGTGGGTTTATCAAAAACCTCGTTCACGAACTTTATCCTATGATGGAAAGAATCTTTATATGGACGAGGGAGGCGGAAAGGAATTGATTGAGGACGCCGGTAAGATTTCGTTGCAGGAAAGTTTGGGGTTTTTATGGGGCGAAATGAATCCTCAGAACTTCAAGATCGAATCAGAGTCCGCGTCAAGTTTCCGCCTCATCCCAAAAAACGATAAGCGTGCGGGCTTTAAGTTTATCGACGTTTCGGTAAGCCACGGTCTCGTTACAAGAGCGCAGATCCACGATCATTTGGATGGCGTCAGTACGTTGGAATTTCAAGACTGGAAGTTTCTGTAAATTCGTTTTATTGGAGAATGACTTTCTGCGGCATTCCCAAAAAAATTAGGCAAAATCAATACCTTCCATTATCCTTAAAAGTGTTGTGAAGATCGTTCTTCATCTCAAAAATCTCGAAAATCAGACCCGTCAGGAATTGATTTTTGATCGCCTTCCGCTGCTTTTTGGTCGTTCCAAGATATGTGATGTGTCCATTCAGGATCCAATTCTTTCGCGTCAGCATTGTGTGGTGGAAGCCATTGATTCGAAGAAAATAAAGCTCGTTGATTACAACTCGGCAAACGGAACGTTTTTTAAAAATCAACGTATTCAGGAGCAAGCGTTAGATGTCGGACAAAGTTTTGTTTTAGGGAATACAGAGGTCAAAATTGGTGAAGTCGATTTGACGGAAGAAATCACGCTCGAAGAAATTCTTCCTCAAGAGGAGTCGACGGCCCCTAAGAAAACTCAAATCGATAAGCGCCGAGCCGTTGACCCCGCCTTGACCGAACTGACCTTAAAGACTCCTACCGTATTAAAGCAGAAAAAAGCACCAACAGCCGTTTATAAAACCAAAGACTGGGTTCAGGTTTCTCTCTTATGGAAGGCGGAGCTGGTCGACATCCAATGTTTCGACGTCGGATCGCTCGTGACTCTCGGAGCGTCGATGGAAAATAATTTTATCGTCGCCGTCCCTCAACTTCCGGCCCAATTTCAGTTTTTAAAGATCTTGCCAAACGGAGTGGAAATTCACCTTCATCCCTCCATGAAGGGCGTCGTGGAAACGCGCGGCCAGGTTCGTTCTCTTGACGATCTTCGGATGAATGCTCGTCAAACCGATATCGGGTTTTCTGTTTTTGTTCAGTTCGACGAACGTCTTTTAATTGAAATCGGCCCCTTCGCTGTCTTCATCCAAAGCGTACGTCTCAAACTAACGGCCCCTCTAACGGCCCCTCTTGTTAAAGAGCCCTTATTCGCTGGAATTTTAGGAAGTGTTTTGGTCGCGAGTTTGGCTTTTTTTATTTTTCTCTATCAAATCATTCCTCAGCCAGGAGTCGACGAACCCGTGGAAGAGGTGCAGCCTACGGTTAAAGTGGAAACTCCAAAGATAAGTCCACCGCCCCCCCCTCCACCTCGAAAGACCGCGAAAACGGGGGCTGAGAGAAGTCAGAAGCAAGACTTAAGAGGCCATGAGGGGGCCGGAGCAAAAGCAAAAGGCGAAGAAGGGAGCGCGGGGCGCACTCAAGGATCGATTAAAAAGCCGTCGCGACCGATCGGAATGGTCAGTAAAAAACCTCCGGCGCGATCCGTACCGAAGGGCGGTTTTGGAGAGCATAAAGATCGAAGTCAAGCTCGCCGTGGGCTGACTCCCAGCCATGGGACCGGAACGGCAAAGCCGAAACCTTCTCAAAACACAAGCCAGGCCCCGTCTCAAGATATTCGACCCAAGGTGAATGTCGACGAATCTGGAGTTCTTGGGCCGCTTGGTGGAAAAGGAGGCGGCGGAACTTCGACGAGTGGTGGCGCTGCGGCAGGACAGGGGCTCGGTGGTGAACTCGAAAGTTCGGTCGAAGGTTTGGAGCGCGGAGCCGACATCGATTCTCGTGGAGCCGGGGGGCGTGGAACGAAGGGGCTCAATTTCGGCGGAGGGGGGTCCGCCATTGAGGTGGGAGGATTGTCGACGGCAGGAAAAGGAAGTGGTCGAACAGGTTTTGGTTTAGGTTCTTCCGGGAAAAAGGGAGAAGCCGAAGTTTCTTATTCCGCTGAAGATGTCGAAGTTCGTGATGGACTTACGCGCGATGAAATTAAAAGAGTCGTCGATGCCCATCAGCAAGAAATTCAAGCTTGTTATGAGAAGGCCCTTGTTCAGGAAAATAATCCGAGCCTTGGAGGGCGTATCACCGTGGATTGGTTTGTCAATCAAGGGGGTCGAGCGGTGAATATTCAGGAAGCTTCTGGAATCACGGGAAGTGATTATTTATTTAGGTGTATTGCGGGTCGAATTGGAGCTTGGCAGTTTCCGAGGCCTCGTGGAGGATTGGGAGCTCAAGTACGATGGCCCTGGGTATTTAAGCGGGGTGGTTGATCATTGATGATTCAAAGATGGATATTTATTTTTTTGATGGCATTGGGAACTTCCACACTCGAAGCGAGGGAGGGAAGCACCTCTTTTCATCCGGAAGCTCAGCGCCAAGGTTTTTATGCCTCTCTGACCACGGGATCCCTTTATTTTATGGGAGGGGATCGACTGGATTTTGATGACGGATGGTTAATGGGCTTAAAGCTTGGCTATGATGTTTGGAGGTATATAGGCCTCGAAGGCCAAATGAAGATGTCGTTTCATAATACGTCTCAATGTCGTGTCGGAGCGACGATTCCTTGTAGTTTTATCAATTATCAATTCATTGGAATGCTCAAATTAAATTATCCCATTACGTCTCGTCTTTATGCCGGAGCGGGTGCTGGCGGGGGAATTTGGTATTCCGATCCCAATATGAAACCGACGGTGGGCTCAAATAGCCGAAGTATTTTTTCTGGAACGGCAAGTTTAGAGTATTTCATGCGAACTCGGGGGCTTTCGATTGGTTTAGATCCTACTTTAAGTGGAGTCACGGACTTGAAATCCGTGGTGGGGGAAGTCACCGGTTTCGTTCGATATACATTTTGATTTTCTAAATTGGCTCGACCGCACACTTCACGTAAGAAGAATGCTTCATGATTCAATCCATGACTGGCTTCGGAACGGCGACAAAAACATTTAAGAGTTCTCGTGGCACCATTGAAATCCTGATGGAAATGAAGACTTTGAATTCAAAATTTTTGGATCTCAATCTTCGATCCCCGCGGCTTTATATGGTCTTTGATTCCGAAATTTCAAAAGCCATTCGGACAAGATTACGCCGTGGGCGAGTCGATGTCTCCATCGTCACCCGCACCGTCGACGGCCCCTCCAAGGAGATCTCGGTGAATAGTTCGCAGGCTGAAGAGCTCCATCGAGCTTTCGATAAACTTTCGAAGAAATTGAAACTTTCCAGTCCCGTCGGTTTGATGGAGCTTCTTCAGAGTCCGGATTGGATCGAATCGCGGGAAGTCAAAATCAATACGTCGGAAGAATGGAAGTTTTTAAGGAAAGTTCTTTTCGAAGTTTTAGATCGAGTGATTCAGTCTCGAATGGAGGAAGGTCGCGCTCTTCAAAAAGCCATTGAAATTCAAATGGATCGTTTCGAGGAATATTTTATAGAAATTGGACGATCGAATGAGTTTTTATTAGAGGCTCTTCGAAGTCGTACGAAAGAACGAGTGAAAACGTTGTTTGGAATGGATGGCTTTGACCCCCAACGCTTGGAACAAGAAGTCGTCCTTTGGGTTGCCCGCTCGGATTTTCGGGAAGAAATGGATCGTATTCGTCAGCATCTTCGTTCGATGCGAGAGATATTTTCGGGAAACAAAAAAAGCGATTCGCCGGAAGTGGGAAGAAGAATGGAATTTTTCATTCAAGAACTTCAGCGTGAAGTCAATACTTTAGGGGCCAAATGCTCGGATGCTTCTGTGACGCGTCAGGTGGTTGAGCTTAAAACGTGTATTGAACGAATGCGCGAACAGATTCAAAATGTAGAGTAAGATGGCGGCGCTGATTCCTCAAATAAGCCGAGGTTTTGTACTGGCCGTTTCCGCGCCGAGTGGAACCGGAAAAACCAGCCTGTGCGATAAACTGCGTGACGAAATGGATGGGATTGTGCGTTCCGTATCAGTAACCACGCGTCCGAAACGGGACGGCGAGGTCTCCGGCAAAGATTATTTTTTTGTTAGCTTGGATGAATTTAAGATAAAGGAAGCGGCCGGAGATTTTTTAGAGACCGCTGAAGTCTTTGGGCACCGGTATGGGACGCCTCGTAAGCCCGTGGAAGAGGCGATTGTAGCGGGGAGGGTGATCGTCATGGATATCGACACCGTGGGTGCTTTTCGAGTCCGAGAGCTTCTCAAGAAGGATGCAGTTTTACTCTTTATTCTCCCGCCTTCTTTGGAGGAATTGGAGAAACGACTCCTTGGAAGGGGTAAAAACACAACCGAAGAGCTTAAAACCAGGCTGGCTGAGGCTAAGAGAGAAATCGGTGAATCTAAGGACTACGATTATGTTCTTTCAAACACGGACTTCGAAGAAGCCTTTCAGGGCCTGATGGGCATTGTTAAAACGGAACGATCAAAACCGTTTAGACTTCAAATCAAGAACCTTCAATCTTGACCGGTTTACGCTAAACCGGTAACTCAGTCTCTTATGGCGCGTATAACCGTAGAAGACCCACGCGCCAGCGTCGACTTGCCCGAGCCGGAGACGCCGGTCAC
>CAZSZT010000016.1:0-11127 GCA_964611175.1 uncultured Bacteriovoracaceae bacterium | reverse complement strand
AAGTCATCATATTGATATGATTACCTCCGGAATCGAAGTCGATGGTACGGAACTTCTGGTCGATCTTAAAACAAAATATCATATCGAGATCGAGCCTACAGAGGCTTATTCAACCGTTAATGGCTTTCTTCAGCACTATACGGGGCATCAGCAGCTGAGCGCAAAAATGGTGATCATTTGGGAAAAATATGTCTTCAATATTCTTAGTATCCAGGACGGCGAGATAGAAAAGGTTCGAATCACGGAAATTCCGGAAGCGGAGAAAATAAATTCGTAAGTTTGATAAAGGGAAAGGATTCTTGAATGCAGCCTTATGACGGTGTGGATTTTTTAGGTTTAGAGGGGCTCTTATCGGATCAAGAGAGACAAATTCAGTTATCCATTCGAAAATTTGTTTCTGAGAAATATCTCCCCATTGCTGCGAAACATTATCAGGCGGGAACATTCCCACGAGAAATGATCTCCGAACTGGGTGGCCTTGGGATCCTTGGTTGTAATCTTTCGGGCTATGACTGCGCGGGTCTCAATCAAACCGAGTATGGCCTCATTATGATGGAATTAGAGCGTGGGGATAGCGGACTTCGATCGTTTGCATCCGTTCAGACCTCTCTTTGTATGTATCCCATCCATACATTTGGTTCTGAGGAACAAAAGAACGAATGGTTGCCAGCCATGGCAACAGGAAAAAAAATCGGATGTTTTGGACTAACGGAACCCGACTTTGGGAGTGATCCCTCCGGGATGCTCACGACAGCGAAGAAAACGGGAAAGACTTATATATTAAACGGAACAAAACGATGGATTACGAACGGCAGTATCGCCGATGTTGCCATTGTCTGGGCCAAAGTAGACGGGCAAGTTCGAGGGTTCGCTGTTCCAACACAATCAAAAGGCTTTATCGCTCGGGACATTCCCGGAAAGCTTTCTCTGCGAGCATCGGTGACTTCGGAACTCATTATGGAAAATTGTGAAGTTTCCGAGGATTGTCTTTTGCCAAAAGCGGAAGGTTTAAAGGCGGCCTTGATGTGCCTGACGGCGGCTCGATTTGGGATTGCCTGGGGAGCCATTGGTGCCGCCATGGCGTGTTATCATGAAGCCCTTCATTACGCCAAGGAAAGGGTCATGTTTGGAGCGCCGATTGCCGGAAAGCAATTGGTTCAGTCGAAACTTGTGTGGATGTTAACGGAAATCACCAAGGGCCAGCTTCTAGCGTTTCGTTTGGCCCAGTTAAAGAATTCGGGAAAGCTTAAACCCCACCAAGTTTCGATGGGCAAAATGAATAATGTAGGAATGGCGCTTGAGGTTGCGCGCGTCGCAAGGGATATTTTGGGAGCCAATGGAGTGAGTGACGAATATCAATGCATGCGGCATATGTGTAATTTAGAAAGTGTCAATACCTACGAGGGTACTTTTGACATTCATAAATTAATTATTGGCGAAAAGATTACTGGCCTCAATGCCTTTTAATTTTGAATTCAAAGCTTAAAAAATTTCAGAACTCGATCGTTCAGTGGTTTATCAAGAATGCCCGGGATCTTCCATGGCGAAAAACTTCCGATCCTTACAAGATATGGATTTCGGAAATTATGTGTCAGCAAACAGGCGTTGCAACGGTTGTTCCGTATTATGAAAAATTCCTAGCGAGATTTCCGACCCTGGAATCGCTTGCAACATCCGAAGAAAAGGGGGTCATGCAAGCTTGGCAGGGCCTTGGATATTACCGACGCGCTAAAAATTTAAGAAACGGCGCAAAACTTATCTTGAAAGAGTTTGCCGGAAAGATTCCTGATACCCCTCAAGAGATTCTCCAAGTTCCGGGGATCGGAAAGTACACAGGGGGTGCCATTCTTGCGATTGCCTTTCGTAAGCCGAGTCCAGCGCTTGACGGCAATCTCATTCGAGTTTACAGCCGATTTTATGGCCTTCAGGATGATATTAAAAAACCCCAAACTTTAAAAAAATTGTGGCGGATTGCGCTTGAGCATACGCCAGAAAAGCCGGAAATTTTAAGAGAATTTACAGAAGGAATGATGGAGCTTGGGGCCATTATTTGCAAACCCCGAAATCCAGACTGTTCACGCTGTCCGATTCGTTGGGGCTGTCAGGCCTTTGAATTGGGAAATTCCAATTCTTTTCCGGTCTCTTCCCCTTCCGCTCCTCGAAAAAAATATATGGAGGCGGTTGTCGTTCGTCAGGATAACAATCGAATTGCTTTCTTGCCGACGGGTTCCGACTCAAAATTTCCGGATTTTTTAAGGCTGCCGTTTCGACAATTATCGACGGAGCCTTTAATGGAAAAGGTATTGAAAGAATTGAAATATTCAGTAACGAATCGTGATTTCAAAGTTTTTGTGATGAAATCCGGGTTCGGCCTAAGCTCAAAAAATTGGATTTGGATGAAAAGCTCTAGAGTTGATGAACTTTTACTTCCTGCGATCGATCGAAAAATCTTAAAGATATATGGGATCGGAGAACTCAAAAATGAGCGTTGATTGGCGTAAAATTCGAGACGAATTCAAAATCGCCAAGAATCATACTTATTTAATGGCCGCCGCAGCCGGCCCGCTTCATCCATGGGCCCATCAAAGACTCAAAGAGTTCTTGAATTCAAGCGGAGAACATGGAGATGTGGATTGGGATAAAAATATTGAAGAGATCGAACGAATCAGAAGCCAGGTCGCCAGTTTTATTCATGCCGATCCTAAAGAGATTGCCTTTCTTTCTTCGACCTCTCTGGCAATGAATGTTTTTAGTTTGATTCTTAAAAAAAAATTACCGGAAAATCGAAGAAGAGTCCTCAGTATGGAATCGGAATTTCCTTCGTCCACCCTTCCTTGGAAATTTCACGGGTTTCAAGTTGATTTTTGTAAAACCGAGGGAGGGGATTATCCGGAGGAAAAAATCAAATTATCTTTAAATGATCAAACTTCCGTTATTCTCTCTTCACAAATTCAATATGGCACAGGTTATCAACAGGATGTGCGGATGCTTTCTAGATTAGCGCGCGATAACAATTCTTTTTTAGCAATCAATGCGACCCAAGCGTTTGGCGCACAACCAGTAAATTCCCAGGGGGTGGATTTTATGTCAGCTTCGATTCATAAGTGGCTGATGGCCGGCTACGGTCTTTGTATCACAAAAATATCGTCTAACTTTTTAAAATCCTTACCTCTTTACGGTTGGCTTTCTCAAAAAGATATTTGGGCTCTCGATAATAATGCGATTGACCCCTTAAACGAAGCCAAGGCCTTGGAAGTTGGATGCGGACCGATGACCCAACTCTTTTCGGTTGGGGCGGTTTTAAGTTGGATCGAATCTATCGGTGGAATTTCAGTCATCTCTAAAAGATTATTGGATTTAGCAGAATGGGCTAGAGAAAGATTAGCGAAAGCCGAGATTCCCTTGGTTTACTCCTTTGATCGAGAACATTCGTCAAGCCTTTTGTTTTTGAAGTGCGTGGATCCTCAAAAAATGGAGACGGAATTAGCGAAGCGAAATATTTTCGTAAATAAACGGGGACCGGCCATCCGAGTGTCTCTTCACGTCTACAATGATGAGTCGGATATCGAAGCACTCGTTCGAGCCTGGAATCAAATTTGCTGAAAAGCCTTCCATGTATTTTCAAGAAGGCTGCAAATGGTCATCGGGCCCACTCCACCTGGAACGGGCGTCATGGCGCAGGCCTTTTTTTCGACTGAGCAGGCATGAACATCTCCCACAATTTCTCCTGAGGAGGCTCGATGAATGCCAACATCGACCACCACAGCCCCTTCTTTAATTTGAGAGCCTTGAATAAGATGAGGTTTTCCCGCGGCAACCACAAGGATATCCGCCGAGCGAGTAATCTCATCGGGATTTTTAGTTTCGGTATGCACGACCGTTACAGTTGCTCCCGCTAAATCCAGAAGGAGACTCATCGGTCTTCCGACAATTCGTGAACGCCCAACCACCACGGCCCGCTTTCCGTAGACGTCGATTTTGTATTCACTGAGTAGGTTCATAAGTCCCAGCGGGGTACAAGCGCGAAGTCCATCCTGATTGATAACGAGCTTTCCAAGATTCATAGGATGAAATCCGTCGACATCTTTTTTGGGATCGACTTCTTCGAGGATTCGATCCGTCAAAATCTGCTTTGGAAGAGGAAGCTGAACCAGAATTCCATGAATATCGGAGTCGCGATTGAAATCTCTAATGACTTCCAAAAGTTCTTTTTCCGAAGTTGTTTCTGGAAAATGTCGTTCGAGAGAATGAATGCCAACTCGCTCACAAGTTTGAATTTTTTTTCGAACATAAATCTTAGAAGCTGGATCTTCGCCGACACGCAAGACGGCGAGTCCTGGGCGTTTCCTGGTCTTTAAATAATGTTCTTCCATTTTATGCTTTAAGTCGGTAAGGCGGGCTTCAGAAACAGCTTTTCCATCAAGGAGAATCATTCTGACTTATTTCTTCCATATCTGGTCCACCTTCTTCAATCTTATATTCTTGAACTTTATAGATAAGTGCTCGACGGCTAAGGCCCAGGAGTTCGGCGGCTTTCGTTTTATTGTTTTTTGTATGAGCCAACGCTTTTTTAATCATGCATTCTTCGGTATAGGCGGTGATATTGGCGATGGCTTTTTTAAGGTCCCAATCGTTCACGGGAAGAGGAGCCGGAGTAATCACTCCTTGGTTAAAGGGTGGAGGTAGGATATCCGCCGAGATCGAGTTTTCTTCGGCCATAATGACAAGCTGTTCAATTAGATTTTCCAGTTGGCGTACATTTCCAGGCCAGTCAAAAGACATGAGTTTGTTCATCACATCGGGCTGGATGCTTTGAATATCTCGCTTATATTCCTTCGCATAGCGTTTTAAAAAATAATTGGCCAAAAGTGGAATATCGTCGCGGCGTTCCCGGAGAGAGGGAGCTCGAAGAGGAACGACATTAAGCCGGTAAAAAAGATCCTGCCGGAAATTTCCGGTTTTAATCTCTTCTTCCAGATTTCTATTCGTGGCAGCAACGATACGAATGTCGACTTGAATGGATTTCGTATCCCCGACTCGACGTATGGTTGATTCCTGAAGTAAGCGTAAAAGCTTTGATTGAAGTTCAATCGGAAGCTCGCCAATTTCGTCCAAAAAAAGCGTTCCGGTATGAGCTTCTTCGCAGAGTCCCTTTTTAGCACGATCGGCTCCCGTGAAGGCTCCTTTAATATGGCCGAAAAGTTCACTTTCTAAAAGATTAGGAGGAATAGCGCCACAATCTACGACAACGAACGGAGCCTCTCGTCTTGAAGAGTTGAAATGAATGGCTTTGGCGAGAAGTTCCTTTCCGGTTCCGCTCTCCCCAAGGATGAGAATCGTTCCTTTCGTATCGGCCGCCTTCTTAATTTTTTGAAAGACATCCTTTATTACCGACGAATTTCCAATGATATTGGAAAAATCATAGTGTCGGGAGACTTCTTGCTTTAAACGTGAATAATTTTCTCGAAGTTTTTGCGTTTCCACCGCTCGCGAAATCACGATTTTTATTTCTTCGGGTTCGAATGGCTTTTGAACGTAATCGTAAGCGCCATTTTTCATGGCGGTGATGGCGGATTGAATGGAACCGTGAGCTGTAATAACAATAACAGGAGTCTCTGGATGAATATTTTTCAGCTGTGAAAGAAGCTGGAGTCCATCCATATCCGGCAGACCAATATCGCAAAGAACCACATCATAAACGTCCGTCTGGAAAACTTCCAATCCCCTTAATGCCGTGTCCCGTGTAATCACCTGGGTATTTTCATCGGAAAGACTGAGGGTTAAGAGTTTTAAAAGACTTATTTCGTCGTCAATAATCAGGATCTTCACGGTCTTATGATCTCAACTTGCAAGTGACATGGGAAGTTCGATTTGAAAGATGGTTTTTCCGGGTTTCGATTCAAAGTGAAGGTCTCCTCCCTGATCCCTCATGATTTGAAGGGCCACCGATAGTCCGAGCCCGGTTCCCTCATGCTTTCCTTTTGTCGTAAAAAATGGTTCAAAAACTTTGGACTGAAGGTCTTGAGGAATCCCCGTTCCATGATCCTCGACGTCGACGAATAATTTTCCGTCTTTATCATAAGATCGGATCTCTATTTGAGTGTTCGGTGGGGATGCCTGCAGGGCATTCATTAAGAGATTTAAAAGAACTTGCTGAATTTGTTGAGCACTACCCATCACAACGGCGTCAGTATCGATCTTTGAAGAGATATGGATGTGTTTGTCCTTGGCATCAGATTTTATCAAGAGAAGGGTGGATTGAAGAACTTCATGAATAGCATACGGCCTTTTTTCCGCGGGATCGTTTCTCGCAAACCGGAGCATTTGTTGAAGAATTTGATTACATCGTTCGGATTCCTTAAGGATGATTTCCGCAGCTTCCTTAAGATTTGGATCTTCGGTTTTTTGATGTAAAACCCGGGCATAGCCGAGCATAGATGTAAGCGGATTTTTAACCTCGTGAGCAATACTTGCCCCCATCTGGCCAATCGATGCCAGGCGCTCCGAGTGCGCAAGCTTCATCGCTCCAAGGGCTATATTTCTTTCTCGATCCCGAAGATCGACGATCATTTTTTGGAAAGCCTTTGCAAATTCTCCAACTTCGTCCTCTCGGTCCGTGGGGAGCTTCATATTTTCGTAATGGCCCTGAGCCACTTGGCTCGAAGCTTGAGCAAAACGACGAAGAGGACGCATCAGGAATCGAGAGAGAAAAAATGCGAAAGCTAAAGAAAGTCCTAGCAGAAGGGAAGAAAGCCCCATAATTTCCTGGCCGAGTTTAAGCATCATTAGAAAGAGGGAAGACTGCGGCGTCCACCCAAAGACCCAACTTTCGATTTCGGGGATGAAACTAAAGGCACAATAATAGCCTTCTCCCGTAACATCGGAACATTCCGTAACAATAGAACCAGATGGAGGCAGGAGGGGCTTTAAAGCGTTAGGAGAAATGGCTGGCGGAGTTTTTCCCAAAATTTCTCCGTTCGAAGTAATAAGAGTAATTTTCATTTCCGACAAAAAACTTGGAAGAGAAAATTTTCTACCCAATTCTCGTGCGATGGACTCGGCGTCGGCTTGAGAGCGTCTCGATAAAGCATCTAAGATATAGGTTTCGGTTTCTCTTAAAACAACTCGTCCGAACACGTAAGAGAGAAGCCCTACTTCAAGAAGCAATAAGGCCGCAAATCCCAGGAAGATTTTAGTTGTCGTGTTTTTGAACATGTAATCGCCAAATTGGACTTTGATAAGTAGTCCCTTCCACTTGAGATTTTACAGACCAATAAACGGTTCCTAAATCCAAATAATTCAGTTCGATCTGAGGATCGGAAAGATTTTGGTTGAAGAGAATGACTTTCATTTCAGGATCGCCCGCCATTTGAAACTGATAAGACGCCGCCTCACCGAGATTCTCCCATCGAAATTGAATGGGGCTGGGATTTAAGGGATTGAAGCTTAATGTCGCATCCGTCGTGGGTTCAAAGAGTTGAAGGCTGGGGACATAGGGCGTGGGTGCGGAAACGCTCAACGGAGTCGCGGTTATCTGTTGACGAGCGGCGACCGTCACGGAAGGGGCGTCTTTACGCGTGGGTTTTAAAACGGCGGCACCTTGAGAGACGGCCACCGAGACTTGACCATTCTTCGTCATTTTAGTTTCGACTTGAGTTGAATTTTCTTTCCCGGCTTCAGGGCTCTTGATTTCAATCGTGCCGACGTTTGTTTCGATTGAAAGAGTATTGATCGATTTACCCGTATCCATTTTTGCTCGAACACTCCCGTCTTCGAGTCTTAGCCGACGATTTTCAGGCAAATCATTTTCTCCAATAACAACCAAAGTATTCGGTCTAACGATCACTCTGGTGCCTTCTTGATAATGCAAAGTCGCAAATGACTCCGAAAAGGTACGAACCGCATCTTGTTCATGAAGTCCGAGATTTTGCATGGCCTTATTCCATAGGAGATCTCGATCTTTTCGATATTCTACATTCCTCACAATTTTTTTAAGCTGAGCTCGAAAATCAGTATTTTCTTGAACTTGAGAAGGGGCATCGGACGGCGAGGAAGGGAACCATTCTCGAACTACAAAAAAGGCGGACACTGAGATCAGAATTCCGAAAGCAAGCATCCATTCCATCGGAATTCGAACCCGGCGCTTTTTTGTTGGAATTTCGGATATAGGATTGTCTGCTCTAACGGCTTGTGTGGGGTAGTACTCAATATCGGGAAAGTCCGGACTAATACTTTTAAATACGTGAGCAATTTTCAAGCGGCGTAGTTCTTTGGAAATTTCAATTTGATCGTCGGAGCCGAAACTTCTTCCAATCGTGTAGGGCAGGGAGGAAAGAGCGCCCAGTAAATTTTTGTCTTGGGATTGGTAAATCAGTTCGCAGACATCCTGCACGCAGTTTTCATGCGGATATTCCAAGAGAGTAAGCTCATATTTTGCAGGACTCACGTAGGCACTTTGTTCCATAGCGCGATCTCCAAATCGGAAGGAAATTTATCTGCAGGGGAAGCCAAAAAATCTGTATACGAGGCCGTCTTCCGTGAAGGTGCCATCAATGGTTTTACAGCTTCCTAATCCGATCCAGCCCTTTTCCTGAAAGAGCTCCGGATCTTTGTTTGAAACCATTCGAGTTTCGAAGCCTGGTATTAAAATGTAGATGGAATTGGGGTACTTCATGCTCACCACTTTCGCTTGGGGGTTGAACGTTCCATCCACACCAAAATAAACTTCTCCATTAAGAAGGGTCTTTAAAAGCAAATTAATTCTTAAATTGTAGAAGTTCGTCTGAAGGGGGGCTGGAGCCGTCGATGGAAGAGAAGATTTCAAGACGACGAGTTTTTGCATCAAGGCGTAATAAGGACTCAGACTTAAAATCTGGTAATTTCGATATCGTTGAGGAATATCCTTTGTCCATGCCGAATAGCGTGTCTGACTAAACCGAAGATGAACGAAAAGACTGAGATCTCCGTTACTTTCGATTTGAAAACGAAAGAGAACGGGTTTGTCCGTATACTTTCTTAGTAATTCCTCCACCCCGATCTTCTTATAGGCTTCTAAAATATTGGCGTGAGAGGATGGTTCAATAGCACCAAAATCCGTTTCAAAACTGAATCCCAGTTTTTCATCTTCGGAACAGATCTCAATAATTTTTCTTTTTTCCGTGGACTCCGTCAGGCGGCTTGATAATTGATGGGCCTCCGATTGCTGGCCAACAATTTTGGCTGCCGCTCGTTTCGAAGCCTTCTCATAAAGTTTTTCGGCCTTTTCATAGTATTTAAGAACCTCTGGCGCATCTTTACAGTTGAGAGCAACCGCCAGATCCGTTTCCTGCTTTTTACTGTACATATATAAAAGGTTGGCAAAATGAGCTGGATCCGATTTTGGATAAATATTGGGATTCGAGTAAACATCTAGCGAGGATTTTTTAAAAGAATTTAAAAATCGACTTTCAAGACTTCCTTTTCCAAATTCATTGATTACCAATTTAAAGACATTGACGGTTCTTAAATTAGCGCCGTTATGAATGACAGCAGATACTTCGATCGGACTTTCCGGCAGTGGCGGCGCGTCTTCTCCCTCCACGACGGGGGTTAGGTTTGGATCTGGAATTTTAAAATCCGCGGGCAAATGGATATCGACGAGAAAGAGATCGTCAATTTCTTCAATACCAATTTGAAATAAATTTTCAGGACTTTCCATGAGCGTATTTTTCGAAAAAGAAAGAATGATTCCCTGGCTTTGATAGGTATAGTTAATGGATTTTTTCAAAAGATCTTCGAAATAGGCTTGATAAACAGCTTCTTGGGAGGGGTCATTAATTCCTTGAATCGATTTAAGGACGATCGCCATTTTTCGATTGCCAGCAAGGTAGACCTCCTTCACTTCGGTTTTGGAGGAGCAGTTTAAGATGATGACGGAGGAAAGAAGACTAAGGAGACCGGCAAGAAGTCTCGCGTTGAACTTTTTCATGTCCTTATTATAAACCGACAGCTTTACGAACTCGATCAATGATTTTTGTCGCTTTTTCGCGAGCGCGTAGAGCTCCGCGTTTGAGCTCCGCATCGAGAGCCGCCTTATCGGCGATCCAACGTCGATACTCATTTCGCATTGGGCCAAAGCGCTCAAGAATGAATGCGAAAAGGCATTTTTTGGCGTCGCCATAACCATATCCACCAGCTTCTAGTTTCTGCTTCATCGCTTGTGACTCTTGCTGAGACGCTAGGAACTTATAAAGCTGGTAAATGGTATTGGATTCGGCATCTTTTGGCTCTTCTAAAGCTTTCGAATCCGTTTTGATCGACATAATCTGTCGCTTTAATTCTTTTTCATCGGCGAAGATTTGAATCGTGTTATCGTAGCTCTTTGACATTTTTCGTCCGTCGACGCCGGGCACAATCGCGACATCTTCCGAAATGAGAGCTTGGGGCAGTCTCAGAATCGGGGAATAGATTTCATTAAAAAACGTGGCCATATCTCTTGTCATTTCAAGGTGCTGGGCCTGGTCTTTGCCCACAGGAACATAATCTGCTTCATAAAGGAGAATATCGCTAGCCATCAGAATCGGATAAAAAAACAAACCTGCTTTCGGCGATTTTGCCTTTGCGAGAGCATCTTTATAACTATGAGCTCTCTCCAAAAGTCCCATGGAAGTCACGCACGTCAGGACATAAGAAAGTTCTAAAACTTCCGGGACATCGGATTGTCTCCAAAAAACCGACTCTTGAGTGTCCAATCCTATGGCCAGCCAGGCCGCCGCGATGGATCGGATGCTATGCTGAAGTTCTTCAGGCGAAGGATTCGTTGTGAGTCCATGGAGATCAGCCACAAAAAGATAAGTTTTAAATTCATTTTGCCTTTGAATGGCCGTTTGCATTGCCCCTAAATAATTTCCGAGATGAATTTCTCCAGAAGCGCGAATTCCCGTAAGTAATATGGGCTTTTCCTTCGATGCCATATCAATTTGCCTCTTTTCCACGACGGTGACAGGCCACCCGATGTTCATTTGAGTTAGAAGCTTTCAGCGGGGGAATTTGCATTCGACATTCGGCAATGACTTCGGGGCACCGAGTATGAAAAACACAACCCGAAGGTGGATTTGCTGGAGAGGGAATATCTCCTTTAAGGGGGGT
>CAZSZT010000015.1:0-11237 GCA_964611175.1 uncultured Bacteriovoracaceae bacterium | reverse complement strand
ATTCATGGATATCTGACAGAAGCTTTAAATCTTGAGATCGACGATAACGGTCGGAAACCCATTCATAAAAAATTCAACCAGGCGCGCAATGAACTCGATGCCCTCGCAAAAAATACAATGGTTGTGGAAGATGCACTCTTTTCCGGCAAGTTTTCTCAGAAAGCCAAAAATCTTCAGATCGGAAAAACAGAAGAAGAAGCGATTTCACTTCGCATTAACCCACTCAATTCGGATGGGTTGAAGCTTGATCGAGTTCGAATGGATTCTTTAGTGAATGCCCGAAAAGGTCAAGCGATCTTGGACAGAGCGAAGGCTGATCTTCAGGAAATGAAGAAAAATATTGAAAGTCGTTCGGATACGGTGAGGTTTAAAAAACAAAAGATTGAAGAGGAAGAAGCTGAAATCAAACAAGCCGAAAAATCTTCGGCCAATAAAGAGGCCGACCCTGGCGTTACCGATGTTCGATACCGACATTTAAGAATTGCCCAAGAGAAAGCCGCAAGAGCAAAGGGAAGGGATTACGGCCTTCTCGTCAACATTCGAGTTTAATCTTTCAATACTAATGATGAAGTGGAGCATCCTTATGGCGAGGTTCGGGTGTCGCCGTTTCCAATGGCACCACGGAGGTGGCACGGGTAGTCTCCTTTTTGAGAGATTTGTAACCCATGAGAGCTTGATCAAGAACTTCGTCCATATGAAAAATAGGTATCAGCTCCAACCCTTTTTTCACGCCGTCTTCAATTTCAGTTAAATCCTTTTCATTATCGACTGGGAAAAGAACCGTCTTAAGCCCCGCTCGTTGGGCAGCCATTAATTTCTGCTTAAGACCTCCGATCGGAAGAACGCGTCCTCTTAATGTAATTTCCCCCGTCATTCCGACGAGTCGAGAGACAGGCAACTGCATAACTGTCGATAAAATAGCGGTCGCCATTGTGATTCCAGCAGAAGGGCCATCCTTTGGAATCGCACCTTCAGGTACATGAATATGAATATCTTTATTCGAGAAATAATTTTCCGGAAGTTGAAGCCGCCCGGCTAAAGATCGAATGTAACTTAAAGCGGCCTTGGCCGACTCTTGCATGACGTCTCCCAATTGACCGGTAATTTGAATATTTCCCTTGCCCGGAAGAACGGACGCTTCGACGTTTAACACCTCTCCTCCGCTTGGAGTCCAGGCGAGTCCCGTTGCCAAACCGACTTCGTCGCTTTTCTCAATGGCACTTTGTCGATATCTTGGGACTCCAAGAAAAGGGGTTAAATCCGAAGCTTCGATATGAACGTTCTTAAAATCGGGCTGTGTGGAAATTTTTCGAACGAGTTTTCTCAGTAACTTTGATAT
This sequence comes from uncultured Bacteriovoracaceae bacterium, assembly GCA_964611175.1. Taxonomy (GTDB): domain Bacteria; phylum Bdellovibrionota; class UBA2394; order UBA2394; family UBA2394; genus CAZSZT01. The sequence goes on along the minus strand of CAZSZT010000015.1, from coordinate 9,898 downwards.
TTCTCTCTCCAAACTACGCACTCCCGACTCCCGTGTGTAGGATCGAATGATGGTTCGAAGCGCCGCTTCTGAAATGGAAACGCTCTCCGGACTGAGCCCATGATTTTTCAATTCCTTTGGAAGAATAAAATGACTTGCGATTTCGGTCTTTTCGTCTTCGGTATATCCGCTTAAGCTAATCATTTCCATTCGATCTCTTAAGGGCGGGGAAATGGGATCGACGGAATTCGCCGTGGCGATAAAGAGAACCTTGGAAAGATCATATTCCAAATCAAGATAATGGTCGGTGAAAAATTTATTCTGTTCAGGATCCAAAATCTCTAACAAAACACTTGCGGGGTCTCCTCTAAAATCCGTACCGATTTTGTCTATCTCATCCAATAAGATGACCGGATTACTGGTTTTAGTTTTGTTCAAGGCCGAGATGATCTTTCCGGGTAGGGCCCCGATATAGGTTCTTCGATGGCCTCGGAGTTCAGCTTCGTCGCGCAAGCCGCCTAGTGAGATACGATGGAAGCTTCGATTTAAAGAATGGGCGATCGATTGAGCGAGGCTCGTCTTTCCAACTCCTGGGGGGCCTACAAAACAAATGACAGGCGACTTCATGCTTTCGACTCGCATTCGAACGGCTAAAAATTCTAAGATACGATCTTTTACGTCTCGTAAGCCATAATGAGCTTTTTCAAGAATAGCCTCCGCCGCCGAGATGTCCTTGGAATCTTCCGAAAGACCATTCCAGGGTAGATCTAAAGCCAATTCAATGTACTGACGAACGACCGAAGTCTCTGGCGAATGGCCGGGAAGAGATTTAAATCGTTTAATTTCTTTAAGGACCTTTTGACGAGCGGCTTCGGGCATATCTTTTTCTGAAAGTCGCTTTTCAAGATCCGCCGATTCTGTTCGTGGATCGTGATCGTCGCCCAGCTCCTTATGAATGGCCGAGAGTTGTTCTTGCAAATAATAATCACGCTGATTTTTTTCAATCTGATTCTTTACTCGGCCTTTTATTTTTCGCTCTAACTTAACCACTTCCATTTCTGAAAGGACGAGTGCCGTTAATCGCTCCATTCTTGCTTCGATTTCTTCGAGACTTAGTAACTCTTGTTGATCCTTCAATTTCAGGGGTAACTGGGTCGCAATCGTATCCACGATTTGATGGGGATCTTCCATATGCTCCAAAGCTTGAAATAAATCATCGATGGGGCGATTCATTAATTTTAAATAAGCTGAAAAGGTTCGTAAGAGAGAGCGCTTCAAAATGTTTTCTTCGCTAGAATTCGTAAATTTCGAGGGAATATCTTCGACCTCGGCTAAAATAAAGGGTTCGATATTTTTATAAGAGATAACTTTTACGCGCCGCCTTCCTTCGACAAGGGTCTTGTAATTTTTATCGGCCAATTTTGAAAATTGTTTGATCGCCGCGACCGTTCCAACGGTATATAAGCCCTCGGCACTAGGGCTTGTTTCTTGGGAGTCTCTTTGCGTAAGTAAAAGAATTTCTTTCCTTGATTTTTGCGCCTCTTCGACGGCGATCATCGATCCCGGACGCCCCACGTAAAGGGGAACGACGACCTGTGGATAAATAACAATATCGCGTAATGGGAGAACAGGTATTTCATAGATTTGCTTGTTCATTAGCTTCACCATAGGCATTAAAACCAGAATGTCAAAACTGGGCTCTAGGCTTAAGTCTAAGCTGGAGAAAGAGGTGTTTGCTTTACGATTTAGGCTGTTTCAGCAGCTTTTTCAAATAGAAGGATAGGTTTTTCCTTCTTTGCGATGACATCCTCATTAATGATGACCTCCTTAACATCCGTTCGGGAGGGGATGTCATACATGATATCGACCATCGCATCTTCCAAGATTGCCCGAAGTCCGCGCGCACCGGACTTTCGTTCCAGAGCTTGTCGCGCCACTGCGCGAAGAGCATCCTCAGTGAATTTGAGTTTCACATTTTCTATGGAGAAAAGTTTTTGATACTGCCGAACAATCGCATTCTTTGGTTTTCTGAGAATTTCTATAAGAGCGTCCTCATCCAACTCATGAAGAGTGGCAATAACCGGAAGGCGGCCAATGAATTCGGGGATGAGTCCAAACTTCAACAAATCTTGAGGTTCAATTTTTTCCAAAACCTCTCCGACTTTGCGTTGCCTTTTAGATTCGATTTTGGCACCGAATCCCATCGAATTTTTGCCCAATCGGCGAGTGATAATGTCTTCCAAACCAACAAAAGCCCCGCCACAAAGAAAGAGGATATTCGTCGTATCGACCTTAAGGAATTCTTGTTGGGGATGTTTTCGGCCACCCTTTGGAGGAACATTCGCCATGGTTCCTTCGATAATCTTTAAGAGGGCTTGTTGAACGCCTTCGCCGCTCACATCTCGAGTGATGCTTGGGTTTTCACCCTTTCGGGAAATTTTATCGATTTCATCGATATAAACAATTCCGCGTTGAGTTTTTTCAATATCATAATCGGCATTTTGAAGAAGATTAAGGATAATGTTTTCAACATCTTCGCCGACATAGCCCGCTTCCGTAAGTGTCGTGGCATCGACCATCGTAAACGGAACTTTTAGCAATCTTGCCAGCGATTGAGCGAGGAGTGTCTTCCCTGAACCAGTCGGTCCGATCAAAAGGATGTTGGACTTTTGAAGCTCGACTTCGTCCTTAACGGTCGCTTTGGCGTTAATGCGCTTGTAATGATTGTGAACCGCAACAGACAGAATTCGTTTGGCGCGTTCTTGGCCGATCACATAGTCGTCGAGAACCTTCTTGATTTCAGCGGGCTTTGGAACCTTCGCTGTTTCCGACGGAAGATCGCCGCTATCGTATTCTTCGGCAATAATATCGTTACAAAGCTCAATGCATTCATCGCAGATATAAACGCTGGGGCCCGCGATTAATTTTTTAACTTCGCTTTGATGCTTCCCACAGAAGGAACAACATAAATCTACGCCACGATCGTCTTCTTTTCGGCTCATAGTCCCCCCGTCTTATTTTTTGCTGTCATCTTTCTTTCCACTCGGAACAATACTTTTTTCGACGATCTTGTCGATCAGCCCATAGTCAACGGCTTGCTCGGCACTCATGAAACGATCGCGATCCGTATGGACCATAATATCGTCCAGTTTTTGGCCTGTATGCTTTGCCAAAATAGTATTCAAGAGTTCTTTCAAGCGAAGAATTTCTCGCGCCTGAATTTCAATATCCGAAGCCTGACCCTGGGCACCTCCAAGGGGTTGATGAATCATGATTCGAGAGTTGGGTAAGCTGTAACGCTTTCCTTTTTCGCCGGCGGCCAAAAGAACCGCTCCCATCGAAGCCGCCATTCCCATGCAAATCGTATTCACGGCGGGGCGAACGTACTGCATGGTATCGTAAATAGCGAGTCCGGCACTCACCGACCCGCCCGGGGAATTGATATAAAAATAGATGTCTTGATCTGGATCTTCAGACTCTAGAAACAAGAGCTGGGCAACCATCAGATTGGCTACCTGATCGTCAATAGCCGTACCTAAAATAATGATCCGATCTCTTAAAAGTCGGGAATAAATATCGTAAGCACGCTCGCCGCGAGTTGTTTGTTCAATAACAATGGGTACAAGTGTATTGGAAATGGGCATATGTCTTTATTTTAGTCCCTCATTTTTAATCGTAGCTGCTGACAGCGCATAATCAAGAGATTTCTCATCGAGGATATCGATCTTGAGGCTTTCAATTCGTGGCGTCTCAGAACCTTCTTCATGTTGCGAGTAATATTGACGGATTTGTGGTAAACTTAATCGAGTCCTTTCTGCAGTCTCCTGAAATCGTTTTTCTAAGTCGTCTTCCGTGACCTCGATGTTTTGTTCTTCGGCAATGGATTCAAGAAGATAAGATAAACGTATGTCTCGTTCAGCTCTTTTCATGCTGGAAGCAATCAATGCGTCAAAGTGTTCCTTTGTATCTTCGTGCTTAACGCCCATTTGATGCAACCGATGGTGGGCGCGTTGCGCTAGATTCTCCGCCATCATTCGCACCTGTCTCGGGCTCACTTCAAGAGGGTATTTCGCGACCAGGGCATCTCCAATTTTTTCTCGAAGCTTTGCTTTCCGGTTAAATTCATTTTGCATTTCGAGATGGCGTTTCAACTTCGCTTTAAGCTCCTCCAAAGATTCAATTTGAGGATCGACGCCCTTGGCGAATTCGTCATCGAGAGCAGGTAAAACCTTTTCCTTGATTTCCAGGAGTGTGAGTTGAAATTTAACGGTTTTGTTCCGAAGATCTTCTTCGTGATAATTCTCGGGAAAGCGAACATCGATTGTTTTTTCTTCACCCCTCGACATCCCCACGATTCCGGCTTCAAAATCGGGAAGGAATTGTTGCTTTCCGAGGAGAACCGTTTGGCTTTCTGCTTTTAGTTTTTCAAGGGTCAGCCCGTCAACTCTTCCTTCATATCGAACAACGGCACAGTCATCCCCTCGACACACGCGCACTTCTTTAATATCTGTGAAATTCGCATCCGCTTCTTGGAGGTTCTTAAGTTCTTCCAAAATGATTTCATCGGTGACAGGTACTGACGGAATATCTTCAACCACGATATCTTTAAGCTGGACTTTAGGGAGCTCTGGTTTGAGGTCGACTTCTACTTCAAAATTAAATTCCTTGTTTTCCGTAGGTTTATCCGTCGCGATCAATACTGGAGGAAGAACAATTTTCAATTGATGTTCCTGGATTGTTTTCCAAAGGAATTCTGAAATTAGACGTTCACTCAGTTCCGACTGAGTATCTTCCGCGTACATTTTTTTTATAACGTCCTTCGGAGCCTTGCCGGGTCGAAAACCAGGAATCTTCGCGCGCTTGGCGATCTGACCGAAGTAGGCATTATAGCGTTCTGTTACAAATCCTGCGGGGACTTGAATCTTTAGTTTCGCTCGGGCGGGATCGGTATATTCAATTCGTGCTGTCATATGCCTTGGTTTGACCCCAAATATCAAAGACAGACAAGTTCCAATATTAAAGGAATTTTAAGGGAAATTTAGGGCGTGAGGGGATCGAACCCCCGACCAAGAGATTAAGAGTCTCCTGCTCTACCAGCTGAGCTAACGCCCCATTTATGAATTCAAAGAGCATAAGTGCTAACTCGGTTTTTCTCAACCATAGGGTAGGAATTTCTGCGGCATTGACCGCCCTTACGGTGATTCCGGGAGATCAAGTTTATAACCGACTCCGTAAATCGTTTGGATCGAGATGCCGTGGGGTTCAAATTTGCGTTTGATCGTGCTCATATGCCGATCAACGGTTCTTAGGGTAATCGCAGAATTATCGTCACCCCAGACCTCGGCTACAATTCGGCTTCGGCTTACGACGCTGTTGAGATTGTCGAATAATAAAACAAAGATTTTAAATTCATTTGGCGTAAGATCCATTTCATGCTGAGTTTCATTCTTCGAAACGGAGACCGCAATTTTCTTTAAGTCGATTTCAATGGGGCCCGATTTTAGAAAAAACTCATCGGTCGATTTTTGGGAAGCTTGCCCCCCTTTCTTTGCCAAATGATGTCTTTCCAATGCGAAGGATAAAGACCTCATCAGAGTGTCGTTCAAGGCTTCTCCTTTAATAAGGTAATCCTGAGCGCCCATTTTTACCGCCTCAACTCCCCTGCTTTCATCGACATCTCCGGTGAGAACCACAATAGGAATATCTAGTTTTCTTTCTAATAAAGACGAAAGAGTTGGCAGTCCGTAAGAATCTGGAAGCGATAAGTCGAGTAGGACGAGATCAATCGGCGAGCCTGTTTCAATATGCTGAGTTCCTTCAGACAATGTTCGAACCCAGATGAGTGAACACTTTTTCTCTTCATAGGCATGTAGATTGCGCTTGATCAGCTCTCCATCGGATTCGTGATCTTCAATTAAAAGGATGCGAATCGAAGAGGTGGGTGGGCCATATTCTGATGTTTGATTTGCAATCATTGGAACTGGCATACAACCTTTCTAATAATCCCGTAATCCAGCCAAATCCATTGCCTATTTTCTTTTAAATTTCTGCCAATGTCTTTATGCAAATTTTATTTATAATATCAACAGCTTAGTTCTTGTCATCAACTAAGTTTGCGGGATGAGGGACTTGAACCCCCGCGCGCCTCCATCTCACAGTAAAGATTTGTTTGGCTTGATGAGCTAGACGAGCTCTCTGGCTCTTCTTGATAGCGGTAACGATAAAGTGAGACCTTTCAGGCACTTAGGTCTAGACATAAGATAATGGATACTATTTTATACAAAATATGCTATTTTTGGATACAATAGTATCCATTATGCCACTGGGAAGCAAAATCACACTCCCATCTCTTGGAAGACTTTTGAGAGTTTTGGGACAGAATATCAAGCGCGCACGACTCCGAAGAAAGCTGTCCGCTCAACAAGTTGCAGAACGTGCAGGCATTACCCGTGTAACCCTTCGGCGAGTTGAAGGAGGAAATTCGAACGTTGCAATAGGTTCGTACCTTAAAGTTTTGCATGTACTCGGTCTACACGGCGATATCGAAATGATCGGACGTGAAGATGAGGTCGGGAGAAAGATTTTGGATGCTGGCCTGGAAGTCAAAAGAAGAGCGCCCAAGAAGAAGGAAGCGGAGTAATGGCGGCGGAAAGAACGTTGGTTTACGGAGATTGGCTAGGACTACAGAGTCCGAAGTTGATTGGAACGCTGTTTTTTAGACTTTCCATGGGAATCGAAGTTTTCTCCTTTGAATATGATTCGGAGTGGCTCAAGAGATCTTCTCTATTGTTAGACCCCGCTCTAAAATTTTTCTCTGGAAAGCAGTATCCTCCAAAGGGGCGTACTAACTTTGGACTATTTCTGGACTCGGCACCTGATCGATGGGGCAGACTATTGATGAATCGAAGAGAAGAAATTAATGCTCGTAAAGAGAAGAGACCTAAAAGACCCCTCTTTTCAATAGACTATTTGCTTGGCGTTCATGATGAACCAAGAATCGGTGGAATAAGGTTTAAGACAGATGAAAATGGCCCATTTTTGAGTAACGAAGAAAGTTTGACTTCTCCTCCAGTTGCAAGATTACGCGAGCTTGAACAAGCGTCTCTCGCCGTTGAAGGTGAGCTCAGTGATGATCCCGAATATGAAAAATGGCTAAGAATGTTAATTGCACCTGGCGGAACGCTGGGTGGAGCGAGACCGAAGGCAAGTGTCAAATATCCCGACGATAGTTTGTGGATAGCAAAATTTCCGAGTGCAAATGACGATATCGATTTCGGTGCTTGGGAGTTCGTGGTCCATCAATTGGCTGAGAATGCAGGGGTTTATACTTCAAAGGCTGAACTGAAGCAATTTTCCGAAAAATATCATACGTTTCTGGTCAAGCGATTTGATCGTACGAGAAACAATGAAAGAATTCATTTTGTATCTGCAATGACAATGCTCGAAAGACAAGATGGAGACGATGCAAGCAAGGGGGCAAGCTATATAGAGCTGGCAGAGTTCTTAATCCAATTTGGAGCAAAAACCGATGCAGACCTGGAGCAACTCTGGCGGAGAATAGTCTTCAATATCTGTGTATCAAATAGCGATGATCATCTTAGAAATCATGGATTCCTATTAACCGAAAAGGGTTGGGAACTTTCTCCAGCCTTTGATATGAACCCTTCTGAAAGTGCCAGAGGATTAAAACTAAATATCTCAGAAAGCGACAATTCCTTAGATTTGGATTTGGCAAGAGAAGTGGCGCCAATCTTTAGAGTTTCTAAGAAAGATGCCGAGGAAATAATAGGTGAGGTTCGGAAGGCCGTTAAGGCATGGAAGAACTTAGCAAAGCAATTGGGGATTTCGTCATCAGAACTAGAGCGTATGGGAAACGCCTTTCGGATGAAACCGGCATAAAAACTTATGAATGGCAGAGATTTTGGCCACGTTTTGGTGAAAGCTGGCTTTTCTCCTAACCCATTGACACCGCGTTATGAACGAGAATCTATTTTTAGAAAAATGATTGGATTGATGAGGAGGTTGGGGAAATTTCCAGCTCATGGGGACCTAAGAATAGAAAGAAATCGAGACCCAAAATTTCCTGGTTCTGGGGCTCTATTTCATACGAAAGAGCAAAAGAACAGTCTTGCTAAAGAGATAGTTCGGTGGTGTTCGGAGAAATCGGAATACGATGATATTGTTAGATTTTGCCAATCTGCCGCTTTCAAAGGATCAAATCTTTGAAACTTTTCAGTTTCACGCTCAAAAAGCCGGAGTGAAAAGAATCACCTTTCATCAACTTCGGCATGGAATTCGAAACATCTTAGATTAGTGAAATCCTGATTTAAATTTTTGATGGAAAATCAAAAAGTTTGCGGGATGAGGGACTTGAACCCCCACGGGTTACCCCACTAGGTTCTAAGCCTAGCGCGTCTGCCAATTCCGCCAATCCCGCATCTCTAAAATTCACGAGTGATTTTAAAGAATTAAAATGAAGGCTAAATAAAAAGATGGATCGAATAAAGGCAAATATTTGGGGACCACGCGCTAGGGTAAAATCCGAGCATCTTTCTGATTTTTAGTGTTCCAATTCTTGAGAATATTTGTAGATTTCGGGCCAAAACTTTGGGGTTGAGTTCGATACTTAGTTCCAGCTCTGCGAATTATCGAAAGTACGAGAAGGGGGGCCAGTAATGGCCATTTCCATAATGAAAAAAATCAGATATGTGCTGAGGATAACGATATGACATTTATAATATATACTGACATTGTCATAGTAGCTAAGATGGTGTCTTTATGAGCGTCACGGATCGACGAATTATAAAGACACTGAAAGAGTTAATTCGAAAGAGAGCTTATGACATTCGAACAAGGCATATTGAAGTTGACCGAGCATGGAGAGAAATCGATTCAGGAGACCTGCACTATGCTCTCAAAGGATCGAGTGTTCATAAGATCGAAAACGATAAGGTGTGACTGGGAAATCGCCTCGGATGGAAAAAGTGTAAGGAAGAAAGTTCCTTTTGAGACGATTTCGTGAGGATAAAGTTATGAAATGTATAAATTGCGAGATTGGAACCTATAAAAGCAAGAAACGAGATCTTGAAGTGAACATTCCGGGTGCGCCGACAGTGAAAGTAGCCGGCGTTCCCTATTCCGAATGTGACAATTGTGGGGATCAGCTTCTAAGTGCCGAGAATGTGGACTTACGAGATTCAAAGACTTTACAAGCCTTTGTTAAGTATTATGCCGATGAATCCAAAGAAATGAATGGTCAGGTTTTTGATTGGATTCGTAAGAAGATTGGCTTATCGATTCCTGAATTTATCAAAAAGTCCGGCTCTCAAAAAGATTCCTCTACGTATTATCAAGCCAAGACTCGATCGACAAATATCGATCATTGGGATCGGACGGTCTTATTGCTTCTTGCGCGTGATTTTATTCATGGAACTAAAGTCGGCGCCCAACATTTGAAAGCGATTTCTGAGGATTTGCGCCGATGTCAAAATGAGGAACTTACGTCCGTTAAAATCTTGGAAGCTTCTGGGCGGAGATGAAAAGTAAATCGAAACTAAAGCATACTAGGTTAAGACTCTTTTAATAGTTTATCCAGCAAGGGAATGTTGAATCCAGGCGACGAATTGTTCTGGAGGCAATGCTCCGGAAATTCGGTTTAGTTCTCGCCCTCTTGCAAAGAAAGCGAGTGTTGGGATGCTGTGGATTCCGAATACCTGCGCCGCAAATTGAAAATCTTCCGTATTGCATTTCACAAAATTGATTCGGTCTGACAGTTGGGCGCTCACTTGATCGAAAACGGGAGCGAAGGCTTTACAGGGTTGACACAACGGAGACCAGAAATCGCAGACAATTGGTTTCGGGCAAGATTTAATTAACTTCTGTAATCCAGTGGCAGAAGTCTCCACATAATTCTCATGAG
>CAZSZT010000014.1:0-11497 GCA_964611175.1 uncultured Bacteriovoracaceae bacterium | reverse complement strand
GTTCTCCTCACTGCTTATGCCCTGCTTCCGAACACTCGCCTTCTCACCGAAGGAATCGCTCTGGAGCGAAAGCTAAGTACAGGCAAAACGTTTAGATTTCACGTGGGAACAAAAAATCGAGAATACGTTCCCATCCATCAAATCCCCAAAAATCTCCAACGATCGATCGTCGCACTCGAAGATTCTCGATTTTATCAGCATGAAGGGTTCGATTTTGAAGAAATTTTCAATGCCATAGAGACCAAAATCAAAAAGGGAAGACGCCTGCGAGGCGCAAGCACGATCTCCCAACAACTTGTGAAGAATCTTTACTTATCGCCCGAGCGAACATTTTTTAGAAAATTCATAGAAGCCCTGATCACCATTAAATTGGAGCTTCAACTTTCCAAACCGCAAATCCTCGAAGTTTATTTGAATTCCATCGACTGGGGTAAAGGCCTCTTTGGCGTCGCCCAAGCCTCTTGGCATTACTTTAAAAAACGTCCAAGTCAGCTCAACCTTCGGGAATGTGTTTTTCTCGCGGCTATTGTTCCGAATCCGTCACGTTTTGGAGTTCTCGAAGACGATAGCGTCCCGAAACGTTTTGTTCGTAAACGAATGACGCGCGCTCTTCAGGCACTCTATCGAAACGGCCTTATCGAGATGGACGATTATCACGAGGCCCTCTTCGGCCCCTGGGGTTTCGATCCCTAACCTATTCGTCAATTCTGAGAGTCAAGTAACTGCTCAACTTCCTGCACCATTTCTTCCGACTGAGCTTTGGCCGCATCCATCACGAGAGCATAATACTCACGCTTTGGACTGGTCGTGCGATAATGCGCACTCAAATACTGAATTTCCTCAGGACTTCTCCGCTCGGCAACCCACTGCGCCACCTGCGCCTCCAAAGAGGCCTCGTTCGCCCGATTAATCTCGTTCAAAATGCGCCCCATTTGCGCATCCGTCGAAAGCGCCGAATTAGGCAAAGCCGCCATTAACGATTGTTCTTCCCGATAAAACATTTCTTGAAACTGAAGAACACTTACCAATCGAGTGAGCCTAAAAATTCTCTCCATATCCGACTGTAAATCCACGCCGCTCATCCAATAACTTCGAGTTCCCTTTCTACTAAATGAAGGGTATCTCTCTTCCAGAATGCCCTTTCGTATTTCCTCGAAAAGCTCGTCGAGATCATGTCGTGCATTTCCAAGTTTCCATCGGACAAGTTTGGCATTCGCGTGCTTATTCCATGAGTCTGGAACCAGCATCTCGGTAAGAATTCCTAACGTGACACCTCCGCCTATGGCTCCCCATTTCTTTAGCCAGGGATACGCCGAGCCATATTTCGTCACCAGCCAATTGCCGAGAATCATCCCGCTATAGAGCGCAACATTCATCGAAATAAACTCAAACGTAAGAATTCGATAATTCCAGACCGACTGAACAATCCGCTTTTGCATATTTTTATCGAGCAAAGCGTTGTTCACAAGACTCATCACCGCTTGAATTTTTTTGGCCTTACTTGCCGCCAGAAATCCTGTCACCGTATGAGCTTCGGGGATATTTTTCGTCGAAATTTTCCAAAATTGGGAACAGATTTCAAAACCCGCGCTGATCGAAAGAACTTGGGTAAATCCGTTAACAATATTTCCTAAAAGAAGAGCCGTTGAACTCGTCAGGCTGGGCTGAAGGGAAGCCGGGGCTTTCTCAAGCAATTTCGTTATACCTTTCGCGCCAACCCACTGCCCACCCTTTCCCGTAATGGATCCAACATACCCCGCGTAAAAATCAGTGGAATTGAGCAAATCGATAAACCCACCAACATCTACTTTGCCGGTCTCTTTCCAAGTCATATAAGCCAAAGTAATTCCGGCGGCGACAAGAGCCGCGTAGAAATTGGACTGATAAGGAAAGATCCCATCGGTTAAAAGCGGATTGGAGAAGTGAGACTCCGTCGGCGACGGATCTGAACGCAGACCGAAAGAAATCGGGTCGAAGCCCGGTAGAGAAACTTTGTTATTTTCCTCGGGGGAGGATGTCTCTACCGGGCTTCTTGCCCAAATATTCGCTGCTGGAAAGGACAGCGAAACTGAAAAAACCAATGCCCAAACAATGCTTACTCGATAAAATTTAAGGCGATCCCTCCGCATTTCCCCCTCCTCAATAACACAATGCAGTTTAAAGTTGCGTCAAAACCAAGGTCAATGATTTTATAGGCTATGAAAAAATTAATTCTTTCCCTGTTCTTTTTCTTACCCCTGGCGACCCAAGGCGTTCGTGCCGAAAAGCGAACGGATGGCCCCCCAGGCTCGGAATGGGGGGATTTTAGCAAATGGGAAGGCCGGCTTTCCCTTGGCGCTCAGTTTGGAGCGATTCTTTATACCAATAACGATGATTCCAGTTTTGCCTTAGGCTTTGATGCCGATTTTAGACCTTATGATTTGTTTGGAGTTCGGGGAACTTTTTTACAAGGCGTTCAAAGCCCGCGAGAAACCGTGCTCTCCTTTACGCCGCTTGTTCATACCGAAATCTCCAATTTTTATCCGTATGCCCTTTTTGGCCCCGGGGCGACAATTATTGATCAAAAAGCTCAAGGCACGAATATTCGATTTTCAATGACCGGGGGAATGGGGGGCGATGTTTATTTATTTGAGAATTATGGTTTCGGAATGGAGTGGTCTTATAACTGGGTGATCGATGCCATCGATTCTCACGTCATTACGTCACGTTTTAGTTATCGATTTTAAAAACTAATCGAAAGCCCGGCGCTGAATAAAAGTGGGTTGGTTTGCCTTCACAACGACCGAGGGAATTTTTTCTTCTCGTAAGGTTCTTCCAGCGGCATTTTGATACTTAAGAGCTACCGAATACGTCCCAGGTTTTAAAAAAACTTTTGCCACTTGAAGCTCTGCCGGCAGTAAAAGCCAAGATCGAGTATCGGCCTCGGAGGCCAAAAACAACGCAAAGGCCGTCAAGAACCCAAGCTCCTTCGAATTCGTCGCCGTTCCAACCCCTGCGGCGATTCCAGCTTTTACACCGGCTGTCAAGAACGCCTTGGCGATCGCGCGCCCCATCCGATCTTCAAGATGCTGAACCGCCGTTTGACGAATCGAATTCAAAGCCACCGCCTCGGCCTTTTGACCAGAAATCTCCATGAGCACTCGATGAACCTGATAAGACCTATTTTTATAATAAGCCACCGGCAAAAGAACTTCGATGGCCGTCCCTCCTTTACCCGATTTTACGTGTCGCTCTCTTGACGAAAATTTCCTCGGACTTTTTCCAACCTCGAAAAGTAAAACCACAGCCCCATTTTGTTCCTTTAAACTCTCATCAGCCTTTTCCCAAGACTTCAAACCAAATTTTTCCTTGAGTTCATTGAGTTCCTGCGACATTCCGAGCTTCTTGGTTACTCGAAAGAGATCGAGCCTTAAGGGGTCGAAATTCTCTCTTGAAGAAGCATCCATCTCCATGGTTTGAAGATAAGAAACCCGTGCATTATTTAAATCATGATCCGCTTCAAATAAAAGGCCTCCTAAATATTTGGCGAACGCATTGAGTTCGTACGGACGCTTCGCCTCGGAAATCATCAAATAGAGGATTTCATTCACACGACGAGCTTCGACCAACGCGGAATCCAACTCATTCAACGCAATGAAATTCAAGGCTAAGTACATATGGACCAAAACTTTTTCAAAGTCTTCGCCTTGATAAGTCGTTTGCTTCTCATTCGTCAGAAGTGTTAACGACTGCTCCCCTAGCGACAGATAACCCGATTGCTCGATGAGCTTTGCTGCCTCAAAAAATTTTTCGCTACTTTCTTTGTAGCGCTCGCCAACGCGCAAAAGTATTCCTTCGTCCATTAAGCGAAGAAGGCGATCTTGATCCGACGTGACATTTTTTTCGTAAAGGGAAAGCGCCTCATCCACCCTTCCCCCACGCATAAGATCCCAAGATTTAAGGGCTGTATCTTCGTAAGTTGTGGCGCACGCCCCACAGAAGAAAAGAAGAATGAAAAAACAAAAACGGTGCTTAAAATCCAACGCTTTGTTTTCTGTATCGCTTACGAATTTCCTTTTCATCCGACCACTCAATAATATTGGTTTCCAGATTATTGAGGTTCAACGTCACCTTGTAGTAAACGATCTTGTCATTTCCAACCTGTTGAATATTACTGGCCACATCCCCAGTGATAAGAAAATCGGCTCCAATTTGCTTTCCAGGCCCCTTGGCGGTATTTCGATTCACAAATTTACCGCCTTGGTATTCATATTCCTCAGCAAGTTCGTCACGCGCTTCCTTATCGGAGAATTGAAATTTGCCGGATTTAATCAAAGCGGTTCGAATTTTATCGGTAAGGCTCTTGACATCAATATGTTCACTAGTGCGGTTTCGAACATTGCCGACCATCACCACGGGGCGTTGTGGTGCGGCTTGAATCTTGTCATATTTAACAAGAGAATCAACGAGCTGATTCGACACAAGCTGCATATCGTTTTCATTAAATTTATCGTCCAAAAGAATGACTTTATTGGGATCGTCATACGCTCCTTTGGTAAAGGCCTTCGGCCCACAGCCTTGAAGCCCCAAGACGATGCTTAAAATGCCTAAAACAGATATAAAAGCTGGCTCAATTTTAAAATTTCGCATGATCCAAAAATAGCCTAAGTAAGATGAGGAAAAAAGGAGAAAATGGATCTTCCAAATTCAAGTCTTATTAACCAAAAAATCCTTTGCCTAGACATTGGAAGCAAGCGTATTGGCCTGGCTCTTTGGAATCCAGCAGCGAAATTGGCGCGCCCCTTCTCCTTAAGAGAAAGAAAAACTCTGAAGGAGGATCTTCATTTTTTAGAAAATCTTATAAAAGAATATGAAATAGAAGCGTTTTTAATTGGCCTTCCGACATCATTAGATGGGAAAATAACAGAGAGTACGAAAAACGCTCTTTTTTGGGTTGAACAAGTGAAAAGAAGATTCTCCTTACCGGTCTATACGTTTGATGAAGCCCTGAGCACTGTTGAAGCTATTCAGATTTTAAGAAAGTCAGGTTCTAAAAACAAAGTGAAAAAAGTGGATTCCGTGGCTGCGGCCTTAATTCTTGAGGAGTTTATTCGCTCTCATGCTTAAGTTTTTAGCAGGCCTCATCAGCATCGCTTTCGTTGCGATCTTTGTTTTTTATTTATTCAACCAACCGCGAACGGAAACTCGACGATTTTTAAGTTTTACAATTGTCCCCAATGAAAGTTTTAAGTCTGTTTCCATGCGCCTTGATGCCGAGGGACTCATTCGCTCGGAACCTTTCTTTTATTATTTAGGAAGAATTTCGGGAAAATCTGGTCATCTCAAAGCTGGTGAATACGAACTCAACACTCAAATGTCCGCTTGGGAAATTCTTAAAGTCGTTACCGGATCTCACGTTAAGCTCTATCGAATCACGATCAAAGAAGGCGACAATATGTTCCAAATTGCCCGCTCTCTGAATCAAGCCGGACTTGTGGACGAAATTCAATTTTTGGAAATGTGTTGGGATCGAACTTTTCTAGCGGAACTTCAGATCCCCTCGTTTACCGTCGAGGGTTATCTTTTTCCTGAAACGTATTATATTCCACGAGGAAGTAGTGCCCGAGCCATCATTCGAATGTTCGTTGATATGTTTTGGTCTCGAATTCCAAATGATTTTATTCAAAGAGCAAAAAAAGGGCCCTATAGTCTTCATCAACTTGTGATCATGGCGTCGATGATTGAAAAAGAAACCGGGCTGGCGGGCGAAATGAGTACGATTAGTAGTGTTTTTCACAATCGACTTGAAAAGAGAATGAAACTCCAAAGCGATCCGACGGCGGTCTACGACCTTCAACCCTATGGGGGGCGAGTCACCCGTCAGCATCTCTTTCGGAAAACACCGTTTAATACTTATATCGTTCCGTCCCTGCCTCTCACACCGATTTCAAATCCTGGGATTCTCTCCCTTCAAGCGGCCCTTCATCCCGAAAATACGGAATACCTTTATTTCGTATCCCGCCGGGACGGCTCGCATTATTTCTCAAAAAACTACGATGAACATCGGCAAGCGATTCAGAAATTCTTGCAGTAAGGACTGCAAAGCCGCCCAAGTTTGTTTCCGATTTATCCTTGGACGTCTTGCCTATTTGAGATAATCATAGCGTCCAATGGACCCGCGACTTGATTTCCATCAACTCTTTGATCCTGAATCATCAACGTACACCTACTTACTATTCGATAAGGAAAGCCATGAGGGTATCCTTATCGATCCGGTATTGGAGCAAGCTTCAAGGGATTTGGATCTCCTTCGTAAGCTTCAGGTAAAATTACTCTATACTTTTGAAACTCACGTCCATGCCGATCATATCACGGGAGCTTCGGAGATTCGTCGGCAAACGGGAGCCAAAATAGGGATTTCAAAATTCGCTAACGTCACATGCGCAGATCTCCTTTTGGAGGACGGAGATGAAATTTCGTTTGGAAAGTTTCATTTGAAAGTCATTCATACGCCCGGTCATACCGATTGCTGTACCTGCTACTTTATCGAAGGTCGGATTTTCACTGGAGATACTTTGTTGATCGGTGTTGTCGGAAGGACGGATTTTCAACAAGGATCCCCTGAACGTCTTTATGACTGTCTTACTCAAAAACTTTTTACCTTACCTCCGGAAACTCTTGTCTATCCTGGGCACGATTATAAAGGTGAAAAATTTTCAACGATTGCTCGTGAAATGAAAGAAAATCAACGTATTGGCGGAAATAAAACCAAGGATGAATTTGTCAAAATCATGAGCAGTCTCAATCTCCCTAAACCTAAGAAAATCGAGCAGGCCGTCCCAGCCAATATGAAATGTGGAGACCTTTCTTCTTAAGGAGGCGTATCGTGGCTATACGGCGATCGACGGCAACGAAGTCAGTCGACAAAAAGACCCGCCGCAGTAGACGATTATTTATGAGACCGCTTCTAGTTTCGCTCCATCGAAATCACAACGAAATCGGCCCGGCGATTTTGATGATAAGCTTCTTCCGTTTGTCTTTTGTCGATGGGATTTTCTTCGCCGACGCTTTTAACCTCTAAATTTTTCCTCGGAACACCACGGCTTACCATATAATCGCGAACCGCTCTCGCTCGTCTTTCCCCAAGGGCAATATTGTATTCGTTTGTTCCGCGCTCATCGCAATGCCCTTCGATAATGATCTTCTTTTGAGGATGCTTCGCCTTGGCCGTTTCGGAGTTTTTGTCGAGCGTCTCTTGAGCGCTCGAAGCAATAGCGGACTGATCATAATCAAAATGAACGCGATCCAGTCCCCCGCTCTGATGGCCCGATGATTTCATCGCACAACCTGTTAAAAACGATCCTAAAACCATACTGATTCCCATAAGAGCCGCTGATTTCATAATAGACCTCCAAACCTCAAAATGAGCAAAACTCATGCCGTTTGATCTCACCCACGATAATTTTTAAAAACTGAAATCTTTTCGGGGCCTTCGAATGAAAGATCGGGAATAGGAACCCGTTTGGATCAGGCAATTTTGCCAGACTTGGCACTACGGATTTTGCGTTTTTAAAAGTCGGCTCTAACTTGCAGCGGCAATATCTTTGCGTTGTTGGACGAGTTTATTCACACGTTCGAGAACTCGGAATTTTCCGCGACCGTCAACGACTTTTTGAGCCAAAAGGCCTCGGTTTTCGAGTTCTTGGTCTCGCTCCATCCAATACTGAATTTTTTGAAGAATGAGGTCCGAAGTAAGAGCTTCCGCCGATCCTAGGTGATCCGCAATTCCCCGTTCTTCCCAAGCCTTTCCGATAGGCGTTTGATGGGGAACCAGCGAAACCGTAAGCATCGGGATTCCTAAATACGCAAGTTCGTAGGTCGTACTCCCGGCTCCACACAGAGCAAGATCGGCTCGTGCCAAGAGCTGCGGAAAAAATGAAGGGTCTTCGTAAAGATGAATTCTTGGGTGATTTCCAATCAGCCGTTTTGCGCGCTCAACATGAGGCCACTGGGTTCCCACGACAATATGAGTTTCAAACTTCATATTCGTTTGTTTCACGGCTTCAATCGCTTTAATGGAATGTCCCCATCGATCCCCACCGCCTAAAGTGACCAAGAATTGGAAATTCTCCGCCATTCTTTCGGTCGGATTCTGCCGAAGCGTATGAATCTCATCACGAATCATGACGTACTTGGGCCCAAGCAATCTTTGGCAATCACTTGAGGTGGAGAATAAAATATTGTTTGCGTCCAAATTCTGGTTGATCAGAAAATCTGTTTCGTAATGTCGGCGTTGCCCATCGTCAAAACTCATTAAAATAATTCTTGGATCTTGTTTAAGCTCTTTAAAACATTCCGTCGTCCAATCGTAATGATCGACACAGACGATAATGTTTTTTCGGCTCATCATATCGAACATGGAATGAATCGTGGCGAGATCTTGATCAAGACTTGCCTCCTCCGGAATAAAATGAACCGAGGCGTGAATTTCCTTTAATTTTTTTTCCAAACCTTTGGGCAACGGCCTGGAAAGAAAATAAACTTTATAACGTCCACTTTGTTGAGCAATTTCCGCCAAGGCATAGCAACGTCGAAAATGGCCCCATCCAAGATTGCTTGACGCGTCACATCGAAAAATCAGCGGAATGGCTTGCACCAAACAATTTTAACAAGGCCTGCCCGATGATTCATAACATCAAATCGTCTTTTTCATTGTTTGTTCGAACACTTACTTCGCCTTGACGCAAAAAACTCAGTTAAACTGGGGTATGATTGACTGGAGTTCAAAAAAAATCCTGATTACGGGTGGCACGGGATCTTTCGGTCGTGCTTTTATTCAATATGCCTTGGAAGTTCTCAAGCCAAACGTTATCCGTATTTTTAGCCGAGATGAATTAAAGCAATCGGAAATTCGGGAAAAATTTAATCATCCGAGTCTTCGTTATTTTATCGGAGATATTCGAGATGCCGAACGCGTGGAACGAGCCCTTCGTGGAGTAAATCTGGTGATTCATGCAGCGGCGATGAAGCGAGTGGAAGCTTGCGAATACAATCCCTTTGAAGCGGTTCAAACGAATATTATCGGCACGGAAAATGTTATTAATAAGGCGATCGATTGCGGAGTCGAACGCGTGATCGCCATCTCAAGTGATAAAGCCGTGAACCCTGTGAATCTGTATGGAGCGACCAAACTTTGCCAGGAAAAAATCGTGATTCAAAGTAATGCCTACGTGGGTCCAAAACGCACCCGTCTTTCCTGCGTTCGTTATGGAAATGTCGTTGGATCACGAGGATCGGTGGTTCCCATTTTCAAAGAACAAAAAAAGGCCGGCCAGATCACGATCACGGATGAACGAATGACTCGATTTTGGATTACACTTGCCCAGGCCGTTCGCTTCGTGCATTCCTGCTTTGAGATGATGCAAGGGGGCGAAATCTTTGTTCCGAAACTTCCAAGCATGCGTATCACGGATCTCGCTCAGACCATCGCACCGGATACAAAAATTAATTTCGTGGGAATACGAGCTGGGGAAAAGCTTCACGAGGTCATGATTACCGAAGATGAAGCCAGGCATACGGTGGAGCTTGACGATCGTTTCGTGGTTGAACCTGAATTTCCCTGGTGGACGCACAATGTGCACCCCGGAAAGGCTCTCGCGGAAGGCTTTCGATACGCTTCCAATAACAATACCGACTGGTTAGATTCTAAACGACTGGCATCGATGATTCCCACAGAATAGTCATGATGGATATTTTTAAGAAAAATCTTTCGGTTTTAGAAAAATACCAGCCAGAACTTTTTGAGTATCTTAAACCGGAGATCGACAAGTATACGAACTCTCCCGAAGGCGACGAAAATGAAAGATTCGAGTGGATCGATCTTCCCAATGGTTGCAAAAATATCCTTTATACAAGAAAGGATCCGCCCTTTCATTCTCTTTATCACTCCGCAAATCCCGTGGAAGAGGCGATCGACTGCATTAAAAAAGCCGAGGTTGGTTATTACACCACCGTTCTTTTTTATGGTCTTGGCCTGGGTTATAATTTAAAAGTTTTTCTCGAAAACAGGCCCCATGCCAATTATGCCATTCATATTATTGAAAAAAATCCCCAAATCTTTTTAAGAGCTTTAAGTCTTCATGATTTTTCCAAAGCCTTTGAAGATGACACGATTCATTGGTCGGTCACGCCCGAAATCGAAAGGCTACGACATGGTGTGCATATCTTTTTCCAAGCCTTTACAACAGTTGATCGCAATCTAAAAATCATTGCCGTCCCTCAAGCCATTGAATCCGAAGATGAGTATTACAAGCAAGCGAGCCTCTTTCTTCTAACGTTTCGGAATATGACGACGATTCTTGCCGGAAATTCCATTTTGGATTCATTTGTCGGCTTCAGTAACGTTCTTGACAATTTACCCCATGTGATTCCGAATCCAGGCCTTTCAAAATTGATGGATCAGTTTAAAGGAAAAGTCTGTGTTTCCGTCGCGGCGGGTCCTCAAGTTAATGAACACTGGGAAACCTTAAAAAAAATCCAAAGAAAAGTTCCCATCATTGCCTGCGATACCATGCTTCAACCTCTTTTGAAGCGCGGAATTATTCCTGATTTTATCACAGCCCTCGAACGTGATTATATGGTGACGCAGTTTTTTGAGGGAGTTAAAATCCCAGAGCGAACTTGTTTGGTCGGACCCGCTCTTCTTTTGAAAGAAACGATAGACGCCTTTCAAGGAGATAAAATTCTCTACGCACCAGCGCTGACCTATTCGGAATCCGCTGGCATCGATTTTCTCATTCGAGCATCCGTAGGTTCATCCGCTGGAAACCTCAATGTCTCTTTCGCAACCCTCCTGGGCTTCTCGACCATTATCATGGTTGGTCACAATCTGGCATTCGGCTACAAAACAAATGAAACCCATGCGAGTGGAACCATTGATAAAGATCGTGAACGCTCTCGAACGAAAGACGAACTTGAACAAGAATCCAGGGGTCTTAAATTCCAAACACAAGATGGTACGGATATTGTTTATTCAAAGTTGGAATGGGAGCTTTATCGAACTCAAATTGAAAGTTTAATTGCCAACAATCGGGATCGAAACTGGATCAACACCGCGGCGAAAGGGGCCAAAATTCTCGGGGCGACGCTGATGACGCTTCCCGAAGCTCTTCAAAAATACGCAACGGAGGATTACGATATCTATTCTGATCGGAAGAGACTTACGCCACTTCCCAATGAAGAGGAACGGGATGAAAGACGAGCTCAGTGTCTTTCAAAAATTGAGACCCTTTACGAACGAGTTCAATTTCACAAGGGAAAAGGGAACGAAATCCTCCAAAAGTTAAAAAAGTGGAAGAAAAAGATCGAAGAAAAGGAACTCGAAGGGCGACAAGTAAGCCTTGAGTTTCTGGACTCAGCCTTAGACGAGGTGATTTCTGTGAAACTTGAAGCTGTCAATAACGACTTAGATTTTCACAAAGGAGCCATCGCCGTGATGATTTCGACTCATCTTGCGTTT
>CAZSZT010000013.1:0-11680 GCA_964611175.1 uncultured Bacteriovoracaceae bacterium | reverse complement strand
ACTTCAAACCCGTCTTCACCGGTATAGCCCGTTCTTCCTACGATCCAGCCTTCGGAAGTTGTTAAAAAATGATAATATTTAAGATTTTCGACACCAGAAACCAGTTTAGGCATGATTCCGACGGCTTTCGGGCCTTGAACGGCAATAAGAGCCGTATCACCGCTCACATTTTGAAGATTGACGGAAAAGGACTGCGCATAACGCTGAGTATGTTGAAAATCTTTTTCAATATTGGAGGCGTTGACCACCATCCAGTAGGTTTCAGCATTTACTTTATAAACAATAATATCGTCGATAATCCCGCCCCGCTCATTAAGTAAAAGACAATATTGAGCGCGACCATCGGCAAGTTTTTCAAAGGACCTTGTGCATAGATAGGAAAGGAATTTAGTGGCGTCCTTCCCGCGAATCCAAAATTCGCCCATATGAGAAACATCGAACATCCCGACTTCTTGGCGAACAGCTAGATGCTCTTTAAGCATTCCACCACTATATTCATCGTAGGAAATCGGCATATCCCAGCCGGCAAAAGGCAGCATTCGAGCTTTTAGCTTAAGATGCTCGCCATGAAGAGGCGTTTGTTGAAGACCCATGATGTTTCTGAAGTAAGAGATGGATTGATCGGCGTCAATAAAGGAATCTTTTTGTTGGGCTTTCCTTTGCAGTCCTTTAAGCTTTGTGGTTTAAGAGGAACTTACAAATATGGCAGTACCAATTTCTCAGATGTGGACAGTGGCGTCCTATGTTTTGAAACAAAAACTCAAAGGAAATAAGCGATATCCTCTTGTTTTGATGCTTGAGCCTCTTTTTCGGTGCAATTTGTCGTGTGCGGGGTGCGGGAAAATCCAATACCCTGACCACGTTCTAAAACGAGTCTTAAGCGCCAAGGAATGTTTGGATGCAGCCGAAGAATGCGGGGCCCCCATTGTCAGCATTCCAGGCGGAGAACCCCTTCTTCATCCGGAGATTAAACAAATCGTTGAAGGCCTCGTTGATCAAAAACGTTATATTTACCTTTGTACAAATGCGATTCTGTTAAAATCAAAGCTTCATCTCTTTAAGCCCACCAAGTATTTGACGTTTTCCGTTCATATGGACGGTCTTCAAGAAGAGCATGACGAGGCTGTTTGCCGGGAGGGAACCTACGAGAAAGCTCTTGAAGGAATTGAGGCGGCTTTAGCCCAAGGATTCCGTGTCACGACAAACACAACTTTATTTGAAGGAGCGAATTCGGAACGAGTTCGAATGTTTTTTGATGAGATGATGAAGGTCGGCGTGGAAGGAATGATGGTTTCACCTGGCTATTCTTATTCGAAGGCGCCCGATCAAGAACATTTTCTGAAGCGGCAAAAGACTCACCAGCTTTTTCGGCGCATTCTTCATGGGGGAAACAAATCTTGGAGGTTTAATCAGTCTCCTTTGTTTCTGGAATATTTAGCGGGGGCTCAGAACTTTGAGTGCACGCCCTGGGGGAATCCAACCTTTAATATATTTGGGTGGCAGAAACCTTGTTACTTACTTCAAGAGGGTTATGCCAAAAGTTTTCAAGAACTTTTGGATTCGACCGAATGGTCAAATTATGGAAAGAAATCCGGCAATACGGCTTGCCAGGACTGTATGGTTCACTGTGGGTATGAACCCTCGGCCGTCGACTACACTTTTGGATCTCCGAAAGGTTTTTGGAATACGGTGCGTGCCACCTTATTTGGGGTTCGTGTGCCCGCGCCGGAGATCGTTTCAGAAACTCAAAAATTTCCTGAGCGAAAGGTCGTTAACCAGTGAACGATTATCGTCAGGGAGTGGAAATCTATTCTTCGGATAAAGATTTTGGAGCCGGTATTAAGGCTGCCGTGGATTATCGCGGCGATATTACGGTCGAATTGAAAACGGGAAATACGATCGAAGGATATCTCTTTAATGTTGGTCAAAACTCTTTAGATTTGTTTCCGAAACAAAGCCCGCGAAAAGAATCTATTTTGATTCTCGATATTAAGAAGATTCATTTTTCCGGACAGGACACGGCAAAAGGCAAATCCTGGGAAGACTGGGTTAAAAAGCGCGCCTTCGCCAAGCGAGACGACTAAGGGCTTTTTTACATCCGGAGACAATTCCTTTCTTATAGGATCTCAATTCTTCTTTTAGCGCCCCTTTATCCAAAGCCTGTTGATAAAAACTCCAGCTTCCGAAAATTCCGAGGGCTCCGAGCCCAAGATCCCCCACCCAACCGTGATGAAGACTTGAAATCACAAGAGCTGCTGTGGCTCCAGAAAGGAGGGTGGCCGCGAATTTGCTTCCAAACCAAACCCAACGGCTATGTTTGTGAAACTTTTCTCGAAGATGGTCCGTTGTGCGGGCAAGGGAGATGGACAAAAGACCTTCTCCGAAGGTGGAAAGGCTTGCTGTTATGAAGAAAGCGCTCGCCATACCCTTCACAAAACCTGGAAAGCTCTCCATCGTCGGCTCGAGTCCGTTGTGAAGGGAAGCCAAAGTGACAACACCCATATAAAGAGCATGAAGGCTCCACTCTTTGAGAACAGATCGAATGGGGGGAGAGGAGTTAATCCAATTCACATAGGGTTTGTAGGCAATTTGAAAGCCGGCACAGAGGGTCGCGGCGATTGCTGAGACATTAACGGCAGCACCTGGAGGAGCCTCGTAGGCGGTTACAAGAGTTTTATAAACGGCGTAATAATTAACAAGCCAACGAGCGAGAACAAACGAATACTCAAGTGGTGTTTGGATTCCGCGAGCCTGGTTCGACTCCACCAGTTCACGACTGATTGTTTCGGCTCTTTCCAGTAAATGTTTGTCGTCGAGAGCTTTGGCGATGGAGGCTTCAAGCTGGTCGACTCGGACAATAGACGCCTGAGTTTTTGGCGGGCATAAAGTGGAAATGATCAATAAAAGCCCCACCGCAATCGTCCAATGACCATTCGCAAAAGTCTTAAATTTACTCAATTTCCGCTTATTACCACCCGAATTAACGCTCGCTATGCCCCCGGAGGGCTGATCGTCCGTTTCCAACCTCTTGCTTTT
This sequence comes from uncultured Bacteriovoracaceae bacterium, assembly GCA_964611175.1. Taxonomy (GTDB): domain Bacteria; phylum Bdellovibrionota; class UBA2394; order UBA2394; family UBA2394; genus CAZSZT01. Next base: position 8,644 of record CAZSZT010000013.1, on the reverse strand, counting down.
CCCCCACCCTTTTTCAATGCTGCCTTCAGTTCAGCTCATCCGTCCGGCAGCGCCACCGACACTTTCAACTTCGCCTAAATTTTTTTATTACAGAAAGGATTTGATTTGTAAAAAGTTTTTAACGCAGAGCAAAAGATTTTTTGCGAATCGAATCTTTATTAAATTTTGCCATCTTATGAAAATTTAAATTCGTGCCCAGAAGGATTCGAACCTTCGACCCTCAGATTAGAAATCTGATGCTCTATCCAGCTGAGCTATGGGCACCCATGCTTAAAGATATCACGAAAGCGTAGCAGATAAGTGCATGGACGAACTAGCCCCTATTCGTGGGTTCGTTGGACGGGCTCAGTGAACTGAGTTCGAAAGACTCCTTCCTCGTGATTCTTAGACTTAAACCAAAAGGAAATGGGCTCTGTCTGAGCCGTAAGTCCAAAGGGATCGAACAATTTCTACGGCTAAACCAGTTTGGTAAGAACGAGAAGGTCGCTGCAAAATTTTCTGGCGGCTTTACAATAATCAACAGATGGAATTCTTTAAAATTTCGCTCCGGATAATTTTCAACCCATGAGAATGACTGTCCTTGTAATTCATAAAGGAAACTTTGATTGTCGACCGTCTGCGGCCGCGGCTGTGTGGAATGATCTGTTAAAGATTCGTCTCCGCAACCCCAAAGGCCGACCAAAAATATCAAAATAAATGGGCTCTTCATTGACTTAATCCTCACCTTCTCCAAAATTGCAATTCACTTGCCATAAATACATTTTCTCAACAGCCCCCCTAACCGACCGAAATCCCCCGCCTTTTTCTAGGGGTCAGGGCACTTAAGTGCCAGGTAAGCTGGGACTTCCATGGGAATTCGCTGAACTTAGGTGGGGTACTAATGTCGCGGGTAAGGCGATGTAAGATGCGCTGAAAAAACGAAACTTGTAACCACATGAATTTATTGCACTTATTTTTTTCACCTGGCACTTAAGTGCCCTGACCCCTCTTAGTCGAGGTCGGTTTTGATGGCTTCGATTTGGGTGGCCTGGCCTTCTCGACGGGCTTGGTTGAGAATTTCCTTGTAGGGTTCGTATCGCTCGTTGAGATCCTTTTCCATTTCGAGGAAGTTTTTGGCGACGATACGTTTTTTGATTTCGTCTTTTGGAACAGGGCGGATATCCAATGAGAAGCAATTGACTTTATTTAGATTGGTTAAAAAGGAAATGACGGTACGGACCATTCCAAACAAATTCTTCAATTCTGGATCTTGATTGTTCTTATTGGAATTAAGAATCTTATCAATCGCAGCCCATTGGCCCCCCACCCTATAAATCGAATTTGGTTCTTTGGGTAACTGATGTCCGAGAAGAGCGAGCGCCATATCATACTTGAAACGTAGCCCGATTTCTTCTCGCGGAATTTGAGAAAACATCCTGTAGAAATTCTCGGTCGTTGGTTGATTGCACATATGGGCAACGATGTATTTGCTAAATTCCCGAATGGCATAGGCGATGTCCGTATTGTTTAATTTGGTAAAATACCCGTTCACCGACTTGGCAATTTTAAATTGAACCTGCGTTCCTTTTTTTTCAACATAGTGAGACACGCCATAAAAATTGAGAGTTTGGAAAAGCACTTCCATCGCAAGCCGATCCGCTAGACCCGACCGAGAGGAGGTCGGAAAGGGATACCAGTTTCCGTAATCGGGGTAGTAGGGCTCATCCGACGGATCTGTGGGAAAGCCGTCCCCTGGAATGGGATTAAAGACATCGTCCCCCGGCACTTGATTAAGGCCGTCGCTTTCGGCGAGTTGCCTTTGTCTCGAAACCGTATCGAAGTAAACAACGTAAGCATCGATCAATCGTTGATCCTCGGCAGCGGCAGAAGCACTCGCTTTATCGTTGCTAAATTCTTGGGCTCGTGCGGAAAATTCGTAACCGAGAATGTTGGTAACGCTCATTGCTACTAATAAGAATATTTTAAAAAATCTCATGGTCCCCTCCTTCGCCGCCGCCTTGCCGCAAAACTGTGACAGATTGTGTATTGAAATCCCCTTAGGTCAAAACTACGCAATGCGGTCGCCTTTCATCAAGTACTTGAAAGGTTGGGATTGTTTTATTCGATAAGATTTCGTCAAAATTCTTAGCCCATCGCGTCAAAAAACCAATTATTTCAATAATTTATACTGAACTGTTTGGGTTTCTTTACTTTGATGCAAAGGTGTGGTAGTTTTCAGACGCCGGAAGACTTTTCAAAAAAGCCTTTAGCAGAAATTCAAATTCGTTTTTTTCGAACGTTATCGATTGATTAGGGGTAATAAATGAGAGCACAAAAATTAGCCGTTCGTACATCACCATTTTCTAAGTCAGCCGCTTCTAGACAAAAAAAGTCCCAACAAGAATGCCCACAATTTGAAGTGGGACAAAAGGTTGTATATCCCGGCCACGGCGTTGGTCAAATTTCTTCTATTGAATCGAAGGAAATCGCTGGATCTTCGATTTCATTTTATATGATTCGAATTTTAGAAAGTGATGTCACCGTAATGGTGCCACTTAATAAAGTGAATATGGTTGGTGTTCGCCCGGTCGCAAGCGCCAAGCAGGTCACAGAAGTTTATGCTCTTTTGAAAGATAAAAAAATTATTGTCGAGCAAACGACTTGGAACCGGCGCCATCGCGAATATATGGAAAAGATCAAAACGGGTTCTGTTTTTGAAATTGCGGAGGTTTTGAGAGATCTCTGTGTGATTCGATCCGATAAAGTCCTTTCGTTTGGCGAAAAGAAAATGCTTGAGCTTGCGAAGGGATTGCTTGTCAAAGAACTGGCGATCGCCGAATTAACGGATGAGCCAACCATTGAAGCTCAAATTGAAAGTTTGTACGCTCCTGCGGCTCAATGAAATCCCTTTCAGCCGTAGTCGTCGCGGCGGGGAGAAGCCAGCGTTTTAATGCCCGCCAATCATCTGGTCGTCTATCGAAACAGCTTGTGGAATGGGGTTCTAAACCGCTCTTTATTCATACCTTGAACGCTCTTTCCGTTTTACCCGTTGAAGAATTGGCGCTCGTCGTTCGGCCTGAGGAAGAAGGAGATATTCACCGAGAAGTTTCGAAATCGAAGTTTCCTTTTTCTCTCAAAATCTGTTTTGGGGGAATACGAAGACAGGACTCCGTGAGAAATGGTTTAGGGGCTTTAACATCTTGTCGGAGAGTTTTTGTTCACGATGCAGCCAGGCCTTTTTGCTCGGATATCTTTTTGAAAAATCTTTACGCTGCAGCTCAATCAGAAGTGGCTTTAATTCCCGGTCTCGAAGTTGTGGAGACCTTAAAGGAAGTGGATTTGGAGCAAAACGTTATAAAGACCCATGATCGCCGAGCTTTTGTACGTATCCAGACTCCTCAATTCTTTGACTATTCGATTCTTCGGGACGTTCATGAAAGGCTTAAAGACTCCGAAATCGAATTTACGGATGATGCGGCCATGCTCGAACGCTCTGGTTATCCCGTTAAAGTTTACCCCGGTGATCCTCAAAATATTAAAGTGACCTTGCTCCAGGACATTGCTCATTTGATATCTAAGGAATCTGCCAATGGATGATTTGAGAGTCGGAACGGGTTTTGATGTGCATGCCTTTACGGAGGGTCGAAAGCTTATGATTGGGGGATTAGAAATCCCTTATGAAAAAGGCTTGGATGGACACTCGGATGCCGATGTTTTAATTCATGCGATGGTTGACGCCCTTTTAGGGGCCTTAAGTGCCGGCGATATTGGGCAGCATTTTTCGCCTGCTGACCCGCGATGGAAAGGGGCCCCCAGTTCTCAATTCCTTACCCACACGAAAAATCTCATCGAGGAGCGAGGCGGGCGCATTCTTTCCATTGATTCAACGCTGATCCTGGAAGCGCCTAAAATGAGCCCCCATATCGCGTCTATAAGGGAAAATTTGGCTCGAATTCTGGATATTCCCTATGACCGAATCCATGTGAAGGCAACGACCACTGAAAAGCTTGGCTTTTTGGGTCGAGGCGAAGGAATCGCCGCACAAGCTATTTGTCTTTTGAGTCTTGGGCTTGCTAAAACCAAGATGTGATCACACGCACACGTTTTGCTCCATCCCCCTCAGGATTCTTGCATTTGGGAAATGCCCGAACAGCTCTTTTTGCATTTCTCTATGCTCGACATACGAAAGGTCGGTTTATCCTTCGTATTGAGGACACAGATCAAGAAAGACTTGTTCCTGGTTCCGAGGAATCTATTTTTCGGGATCTCAAATGGTTAAATTTGAACTGGGATGAAGGTCCGGATTGCGGAGGACCTTTAGGGCCTTATCGATGTTCCGAGCGTTACGATATATACGATCGAGAATTGAAGCGTCTTCAAAAAGCTGCGCGTGTTTATCGATGTTTTTGTACTCCCGAACAATTGGATCAAGATCGAAAGCTTCTCTCCTCTCAGAAAAAAGTAATTAAGTATGTGGAGAGATGTTTGCCGCTTTCAGAGGAAGTTTCGGCTAAGCGTGCGCAGACGGAAGGCTATGTCTGGAGAATGCATGTTGAGCCCGGCGATCCCATCACCATTCAAGATGTCATTCGAGGGGAAGTGCAAATGAGCCGAGACGTTCTTGGCGATTTTGTTCTTTGCCGCGCAAATCGCATTCCGGTCTTTTTGTTTGCGAATGCGGTCGATGACGCTCTTCAGGAAATGACCCACGTCATCCGAGGCGAAGATCATCTTTCGAATACGTTTCGCCAGGTCCTTATTTTTCAAACAATGGGTTATAAAACTCCGATTTTTGCCCATCTTCCGATGATTGGGGCGGAAGGCGGGGGAAAGCTCAGTAAGCGAGAAGGCAGTCTGTCCATTAGTGATTTGAAAAAAGATGGATTTATTCCGGCAGGGATTATTAATTATTTGGCCTTATTGGGATGGTCTCCGGGAGACACTGCGGAAACCGGCGAGAAATTTACGGTACAACAGCTGATCGAAAGATTTGATCTTGATCGGGTTCATAAAGGACGAGCGCTTTTCGATTTTCAAAAACTAAAATTCCTTAACCAACAGCATCTGCAGGATTTAAGCCTCGATGAATTGGTGAAACTCGCGCCCGCCAGGAATCCTGAATGGGGAGGATCTTGGAAGCAAGCTTTGGAACTTGTGAAACACGATGCCGCCACACTGAATGATCTTTATAAGATCGAGGAATTTTTAAAGAAGCCCGATTATTCAAGTTCAGGCGCGGCAGCAAGTGTATTGAAAGTTGAAAAATCTAAAAAAGTTTTGGAACTCGGCATTCAAAATCTCAAAGGTCATTTGGGCGCTCAAACACCCATTGAGCAAGCCTTGAAGCAAAGTATTCAATCGGCGGGCAAGGATCTTGGATTGAAAGGAAAGGACCTTTTCTTTCCCTTTCGGATTGCCCTTACCGGCACAGATGCGGGACCGGAACTTGTTCCTTTGGCGAAACTCTTGGGAGCTCAAGAGGTAACGAATCGCTTGGAGTCCGCCTTGCAATTCGTTTCTGCCTAATGTTACCGAAGCAAAGAGATTTCAAAGAAAAATTTCAACTGACGACTTCTTTAACCCCGAAGGGAAGTCAGCCAGAAGCCATTCAAAAATTAATTTCGAACCTGCGTGAAAATGTGAAAAACCAGGTTTTACTTGGAATTACAGGGTCCGGAAAAACTTTTACGATGGCCCATGTCATTCAAGAATTAAATCGACCGACTCTCGTGATCGCTCCCAACAAAACCCTGGCGGCGCAACTTTTCATGGAGTTTCGGGAGCTCTTCCCACATAACGCCGTCGAGTATTTTGTAAGTTTTTACGATTATTACCAGCCCGAGGCCTACCTTCCCGCAACCGACACCTATATCGAAAAGGACTCTGCCATCAACGATACGATCGACAAAATGAGGCATGCGGCCACGAGATCGTTGTTGGAGCGAAACGATGTCATCATTGTGGCGTCGGTGTCTTGTATCTATGGCCTGGGTTCTCCCGAAGCTTATTACGGGCTTTTGCTTTTCTTAGAAGCCGATCAAAAGGCTGATCGAGAGCAGATTTTGGAAAAACTCGTTGAAATTGGCTACACGCGAAATGACTGGGATTTTCATCGAGGATCCTTTCGTGTGCGAGGAGATACGATTGACGTCTTTCCGGCTTCCGAAGAGTCTCGGGCGGTTCGAATTTCTCTTTTTGGCGATACGGTTGAAGGCCTGTTTGACATTGATTCCTTAACGGGCGCTACCTTTCGAAAGTTGCCAAAAATTTCCATTTATCCGACAAGTCATTATATTACTTGGCCTGAAAATTTATCCAAGGCGATTACCTCCATTCGAGAGGAGCTTTCGAAGCAATTCGTTGAGCTCAAGAACCAAGGAAAAATTCTCGAAGCCAAGCGGCTCGAACAACGGACAAAATTTGATTTAGAGATGTTGAAAGAGGCGGGATTTTGTTTAGGAATCGAAAACTATTCGCGGCACCTCACCGGCAGGGCCCAGGGAGAGCCACCTTATACACTTTTAGATTATTTCCCGGATAACTTTCTTTTATTTTTGGATGAAAGTCATGTGACCGTTCCTCAACTGGGCGGAATGTATCGAGGGGATCGAGCCCGAAAGCTCGTCTTGGTCGATCATGGGTTTCGTTTGCCGTCCGCTTTGGATAACCGGCCGCTCACTTTTGAAGAATTTAAGGAAAGGATTGATCAAACTATCTATGTTTCCGCGACTCCCGGGGCTTATGAGCTTGCCGCTTCCGGAGAGCATTTGATTCAGCAAATTATTCGCCCAACTGGGTTGCTGGACCCTCTTATCGAAGTTCACCCGGCCCTCCATCAAGTCGATACTTTAATTGGAGAGCTTCGAAAGCAAGTTGCCAAAAATGAGCGTAGTCTCGTGACGACCCTGACCAAGAAGTCGGCAGAAAATTTGACGGATTATCTTAAGGGTTTGGGATTTAAGGTCCGCTATCTTCATGCCGATGTCGAAACGATGGAGCGATCTCAACTCCTCAAAGATTTACGATTGGGGATTTTTGATATTCTCATAGGGATCAATCTTTTGAGAGAAGGTTTAGATCTTCCAGAGGTAAGTCTTGTGGCCATTTTAGATGCCGATAAGGAAGGCTTTTTAAGGGCAGAGCGCGCTCTTCTTCAAACCTGCGGACGAGCGGCTCGAAATGTTAACGGACGTGTTCTTATGTTTGCCGATCAAATCACAAAATCCATGCAGGCCTGTATTCAAATTACCAATGAGAGACGAGAGATTCAAAAAGCTTACAATGAGAAACATAAGATCATCCCCGGTACGATTCAGCGTCGCGTTTTGCAGTCCCTTCACGAAGTCGCGAAGGAGGCGGGTTTTATGGAGGAAGAAATTCCGGAAACCTTCGATCTGGAAGAGTTGGGATCAGACCTGCGCGAATTGGAAGTTCAAAAGAAAGAAGCCGTCAAAAATTTAGATTTTGAACAAGCCGCTCGAATTCGAGATCGCATTCAACAGCTTAAAAATTCCGCTATCCTTAACTTGGGCGGTACGGATCATGAATCCTAAAGTACTGGACAGGCGTATCTTAATTGATCAAATCGAAGAAATTCCTCGTTCGATTGGAGTTTATTTATTTTATGGCCGCAGGAGCGACGAGTCCGAATTACGGGTGCTTTATGTTGGAAAGGCCATTAATCTCTACTCGAGAGTTCGGCAATATTTTGTGGGGAATGGAGATACTCGTCCGTTTGTCGAGTTCATTCGAAAGCGTGTCGAAGAAATTCGATTCATTGTTGTGTTAACGGAGCAAGACGCTCTTTTGTTGGAAAATGAGCTGATTAAGAAAAATCGGCCTCTTTATAATATTCATCTCAAAGACGATAAGCGTTATCTCAGTTTGAGATTAGATCTTAAGCATGAATGGCCCAAGATCGATGTGGTTCGGAAAATCAAAAAAGATGGAGCCGTTTATCTTGGGCCCTTTTCTTCATCGACGCGCCTAAAAGAAACTTTAGAGTTCATGCAGAAGATCTTCCCCCTTCGAACCTGCACCGATCATAAACTTTATAATCGTTCTCGCCCGTGTCTCGAGTATGAACTTAAACGTTGTGTGGCCCCCTGTGTGAACTATGTCACTCCGCCGCAATATCGAGACCTTGTTCAGTCAGCCGTCTTATTTCTCAAGGGAAAAACCGATGAAGTTATTGCTAAGCTCGAACATGAGATGAGCCGTGCGGCTCACGAAGAACATTACGAAGAGGCCGCCGCTCTTCGAGATCAAATCGAAGCGATTCAAGTAACAACTGACAATCAATCCGTGATTGGCATAAAACAGTTTCAACAGGGGGTGGACCAAGATGTGATCGGGTTGGCTGGCGACGGTCATGAATGGGTTTTGGTATTATTGTTTGTCCGAAATGGCCTCATTTTTGACAAGAGAATTTTTGATTTTAAAACATGGGTGATGGATCAAGAAGCCTTGTTGATGGAGTTCTTAGACAGATATTATGGCTCCGAAGTTTATATACCGCATGAAATTCTTGTTCCTATTCCCCTTCATTTGGAGGGCAATTTTTTAGAAAAAAAAGTCTTTGTTCCTCGATCCGAAGAAAAGAAGAATTTTTTATCGATTGCAGAAGAGAACGCTCGGATTCATCTGGAATCAAAAAAGGCAAAAA
>CAZSZT010000012.1:0-12514 GCA_964611175.1 uncultured Bacteriovoracaceae bacterium | reverse complement strand
ATGCCGGGAGGCAGATTTTTCTTAAAGTCAGCCAGATAAGCATCAATTTTCTCCGAGAGATCCAGCGTATTGGCTCCGGGCTGTTTTTGAATACTAAGAATAACAGCAGGTTTTCCGTTCATACTGCCGTCGCCGCGTTTGATTTGAATGCCGGTTTTAACTTCTGCGACGTCCTTTACCAATACGGGGCGGCCGAAATGAAGACCCACGACGGAGTTTTCGATGTCTTCAATCGACTTCACCGAACCAATATTGCGAATGAGAAATTCCTTATCTTGAATATCGATGAAGCCGCCGGTCGTATTACGGCTAATCAGCGATAGACTTGTTTCAACATCTTGAAGGGAAAGTTGTGTTTTTTTTAGTCTTTCGGCAGAAATCAGAATCTGATACTGCTTAAGACCTCCTCCGATTGCAATCACTTGGGCGATCCCAGGTATCGTCAGGAGTTGAGGTCGAATCGTCCATTCCGCAAGGGTTCGTAAATCCATCGGTGAAACCGAAGCATCCGGCGATGTAAGACCGACGAGTTGAATCTCTCCCATGATGGACGCAATGGGTCCCATCACCGGGGCAATTCCATCCGGTAATTTCTCTTTCGCAAGTGCAATTTTTTCCGCCACGAGCTGGCGATTTCGATAGATATCCGTTCCCCAGGCAAACTCCACATAGATCACGGAGAGTCCAACACCCGATGACGAGCGCACCCGCTCCACTCCCGGAAGGCCATTGAGCACTGTTTCCAGCGGGAACGTGACGAATGTCTCCACTTCTTCGGGCGCCAGGCCTGGAGCTTCGGTCATAATATTCACCGTGGGTCGGTTTAAATCCGGAAAGACATCCACGGGCAGCTTCGTCAGCATGACAGCACCATAGACGGTGACGAAAGCGGCCAGAGCGACAACAAGGGTACGATGCCGCAGGGAGAACTGAATCAATTTGTCAAACATTCGAGGTCACCCGACAATCTTTAAGAGATCAATGATGATGTTGATGTTCATCATTGGAGTTCTCTTTCTTAGAATTTGTTTTCCATTCCTTAAGCGGAAGCTGATAAACGGCCGTCGTCCCCACCATTTCTCCTCGTTTTGCCTGAATCAAGATCTTTCCCGCATTCTTAAAATTCCGAGGGAGATCACAATCGAACTTATTCGTTCCCGGACGACAGGTGAGCAAAACTTCCTGCCCAGCGGACAAAATATGTTTTGCCGAAACGCTTGAATTCCCGACCATCGGATCTTTAAACTGAATATCGATGAGGTAAATTTCCAGGGTCTTGTCTTTCAAAACGACTTCCGTATGAAATCCTCCCGGCATCCGGATATGGCCTCCGTGGGGACCGGGCCGATCTTCGCCATGCGCCATAAGGCTCCATCGGCCATGGATCGCTAAGGACACTAAGAAACCAAAGAATAAAGTTTTCAACGTCCATCCTCCTCACCTGAGTATACGGATCCGCAGTCAAAAACGTGACAAGAATTTTGTCACTACCGTTCTTCGATAATTAAATGAGAAAAATTGAATTGTTCGACCAAAAGTCGTCGGTAATAGTCTGTCCCCTTCTTATCGATAGAGACCACAACGACCTCGCAGGCGTGAGCGTGGGGGGCAATTCTCCAAACGTGAAGATCGCTGACTTCGACCCCTTCCGTTTCGAGTGCCTTACGAATCTTCTCATGATCGATCGCCTTCGCATGCCCGTCCAATAACTCCCAAACTGTTTCCCGGCATAAATGATAGGCCCAGCGCAAGATGACCACCGAGCCCACAATCCCCATGACGGAATCGAGCCATCCCATATGAAACCATTTTCCAAAGCTCAATGCGAAAATCGCAAATACCGACGTCATCGCATCAGCAAGCACATGAATATACGCACTTTTCATATTGTGATCGTGAATCGGCTCATCGTCGTGATGATGATGGTGATGATGCTTGTCGAAGAGCGCCACCACGCAGATCACATTCACAAAAAGACCGACAACCGCCACGGCGATGGCTTCATCGAAGCGAATGGGCACGGGATGAACCAATCTTTCTATCGAGTAATACGCCATCAGAAGAGCAATGAGCCCCAAAACGATGGCACTCGTATACCCCCCTAGCGGAATAAACTTACCCGCACCAAAAGAAAATTTTCGGTTAAGTCGTTCGGATTTCGCCAGTTTGTAGGCTGCCAGACTGATCGTGAGCGCTCCGGCATGAGACGCCATATGCCAACCATCCGCCAAGAGGGCCATGGAGGACGTCAGATACCCATAAACGATCTCCACCAGCATCATCGTTGTCGTTAGGAAAACAACGAAGAGCGTCCTTTTCTCGTTTCGATGAATCTGTTCGTCGTTTAAAAGATAGTTATGATCGTGTTTATGGTGCGGATGAATCATAAGCAATCTATCTAACTATCTAAGAGACCTACAGTCATCTAAGAAATCAGATAGATTGCTTATCGATTCGAATGAAGCGACTGGTTATTTCAAATACTCGCGCAGTCGTAACTTTAAATAGTCAACCATGCGGGGATCGGGCAGTAATGTTTCACCTGTCCATATATAATCCAGTCCCTCAAGACGTTCGTGAATACCTTCTTCGATTCCACCCCGAGAAACAAGGAGGGGGAGAACGAGAGCCTTTCGATCTCGAACTTGCGCTCCTTTAACCGTCTCTCGCAATATTTCCTTAGCGCGTTGCCACGTCATTTCGTCACCCGCCCTAGCCGAGTCATCCCGGAGGGAGAGCGGATGGATTTCTGCAAATCCTAACGAAGCAAGATCCGCCGCGTAACGGTAGCCATCGCTCATCCATCGATAATTATTATTATCCGCAACCGGACCATGCATCACAATCAAGAGCTCGGTTTCCGAAGCCTCTTCTCCTGATTTTTCGAGAAGAGCTTTTGCCCTGTCCGTTAAAATTTGGGAGATGATCGAGTCATACCCCATCGCTTCGAGATAACGAATTTTTGCTTTGGTTTGGATTTTCTTCACGGGTATAGGAAGACTTCGTTTTTCTCTTAACCCGAACATATATTCCTGCATTTCAATGACTTCGCTATGAGGCGAAATAAAAAGAGGTAAAATCACAATGTTCTCAATAGAAGGCGTGCGCTCCTGAAGTCGATCAATTCCCGCCTGAAAACTTTCGGCCTCCCACATTCCAAAAGCCAACTCCACGGGGACCCGACTTAAATCTTTGAATTGGGAAACGGCTTCCACGACATATCGCTCCCATTCGGGCAAATGATTCTCACAATGGTCTTGGGGTGTATTCGCACTTTTACCGCCATGGTGATCATCGCCTTCATGACAACTCGTTCCATGTGCTAAAATCAAAACTCCCGTACTTTCGTTCGCCCCTAAATATGGCGCAAATCCCAAAATAAGACTAAAAACATAAATTCCAATCTTCATGAACACACCCTTTCTCCAGTTCATTCTAAAAGTTCATTAAGCTCATTCTAACTTCATTATTGATAATTATTATCAATAATGAAAAACCATAAGGAAAAGGCATTCATGCGTCAACACGAATGATAAAAATTATAAAATTGATAGGATCAGATCTCCGGACGGTAAATATAAACGGGGCAGCGAGCCCTTCGAACAATCTGTCGAGTCATACTTCCCACCATGAGTGGCAAGCGTGGGCGAGGTTCTGCGGCCATCGAAACCAAATCGGCCCTCACCTGCGAGGCTTTCTTTAAAAGCAAATCGACAACGGAACCTGCACTATTTTCGTAAGTAAAATCGCCTTCAATACCCGCGCTTCTTACGGTATTCAAGAAAACCTTCCCCTTTTCCTTCGCTTCATTGGTTGTGATCCAAATCGGAAACGGAATGCCCCCGACATCTTGACTCAAAAGAACGCCCCTCTGGAATACCTGAAGGACACTGTGAATATGCAAACTTGCTTTGAACTCTTCGGCAAGGTCCATCGTCCAAACCAAGGCCTTTCGCGAATCCGTTCCAAGATCTGTCGGAAAGAAAATCTTGCGAATCGTTTGAGGCGAAGGCTGCCGAGGGTTTACAAACATTAGGGAAATCGGAGAAAGAAGCAGAAGGGTTTCTGCAAAACTTCCGAGCATCCATCTCGGAAGACCTTTTCGGGCATGAGTGGCCACAGCAATCATCGACACTTCTTTCTCTTCGCAATAATCAAGTAGACGTTTCACGACGGCTCGCTGGAATTTGCTTTTTTCTTTCAAAATGATTGGGCGCTTCACGGTTTTCAAACCACTCGCTCGAATGAGTTTTTGAATTCGACTCATTAACTCCCGCTGGGAAATCTCGATAAAACTCGGAGTACTCACAAATACGGGTTGGATACTTGCGCCACGGATCGTCTCCAAGTTTTTCAGAAGACGAAACATCGATCGATGAAGTTTTGGATCTCGATCAAACGGATTAACGGCCCAGATGATTTTATGAAACGTCCTACGATTCGTTTTTGCCATAATTATTTCCTAAATAGAATATGGCCCATTTCATCCAGGACGAGGACTGGACATAGGTACTAGAGTTTGCGAATGAACTTCCTCCAGGCCGTTATTGGCAAGATCCTCGATAATTCGCCAGGATCCGCATATCGGTTCGATCGATGAGCCAATCTTTATTGAGATCGTTTTTACAAGTATTCTGCATACAGTATCCTTGATTGTTAACAATAAAACTTAAATCGGAACGATCCACCAACCCGTCTCCCGTAAAATCTGGAATACAAGAACAGCGGAGATCGTGATAGGCATAGGCCATTCCGGCATCCGGATAAAACCAACCATCCGTTATGCTGTTGTAGGCCGCGCCAACAATAAGGGTATCATTCGAAAATCCGATGGCTGTTCCAAAATAAGCTCCAGGCTGAGGGTTAGAAGAATGCAATTTAAGTTCTTGATGCCACCTCGTTCGGTTAGAATTTGTTTTGAACACATAAACAGCTCCCGCATAGTCGATGGGATTTGGATTATGCAAAACGTAAAAAGGTTCCCCGGAAGCGGTCACGACAAGCGTGTCCTTTTCAAAGGCCACTCTTTGACCAAAGTTTTGATTCTTAACGCTATCTTTTCCACCCGAAGGCAAGATCTTGATCTGCTGTTGCCATCCATTTTTCGCCAATCCAAAAACATAAACGGCACCCGAATAGCAATCCGTATTTCCTGGGCAAGCATAATCATCTCCTGGCGCACCAACCGCGATTTGACGTCGCGACCCGATATGAATGCTCGCCCCAAAAAGCTTACCGTTATGATGATCGCCACTTTGGGACACAAGCTGGGCTTCTTGGCGCCAAAGATTTTCTACAGATTCTCGAAAAACATACGCGGCGCCATGAGCAAAATACGTATGGCCTTTAATCGTGAGTGGGTGTCGTTTGGCTCCAACGGCGATGATATCATCACGAATGTCCACCGAAAGACCAAACCACGCGCCACTTCCAGGCTCGTCGGCCGTCAATTTTTGAATCAATTCCCAACGTAAAGGAAGTGTCGAATTCTTCTTAAAAACATAGACCGCTCCTGCGCTCCAAACACCTTGGACCATTTTTCCGGGTGCCCCGATAACGACTCGAGTTGCATCCATGGAAACAGAAGTCCCAAAAACATCGACGGGAGCCGCGTCGGATGCCGTCAATTTTGCAACCTGTCCCCAACGTCCATCGCCTCCCGCGTTTTTATAGAATAAATAGACGGCACCCGCATGATTCCCAACTTCGCTGTCCGTTCTCGCACTCACGGCAATGATATCTCCATGGATCGCCACCGAATGCCCAAAGCTTGAGTCTTGGCTTCGATTCAAAGGGCTCAGCTTTAACTTCTTCACCCACTCTAATCCATGACGTTCATAAACATAGGCATCATCCATAGCACCAACGACAGCCGTATCTCCGTCGACGGCGGTCGATAGTCCGAAATAATGATAAGGACGATAAGGAAAATCCGAGAAATTCTGAAATTCACTGGTCTCACAAACAAGATCCGAAGCCTGAGCCGCAGAAATAAAACACAAACTCATGATACCGGATGAAACCAACAAATGATTAAAAACAACTCGCATGATGAATCCTTTCCCTTAAAACCGTTCAAATTACTTCGGAATAACTTAGGCTGGGTGTACTCAGCGTTACGGCCATCTGTCAACGATGAAAAGTCTAGATCGTATTCGAAAATTTTCGATTTTCGGCTTTGTCCTCAAGATATCGGTCAAAAGCCATGACGATATTCCTAATCAAGATTTGCCCCCGACCGATAGCTTTCATCTTATCCTTTTCAAACTGTACCAATTCATCCTCCACAAAATCCTGAAGAACCTCGATTTCTCTTTCAAATTCGATCTTAAAATCGACTCCAAATTTTTTTCGAAATTCCAAAAACGAAATCTCGAAATTACACATCAAATTCATGATGACATAACGACGTCTCTGATCATCTTCGGAGAGTCGGCATCCCAAACGTGTGGCTAACAACCCATCTTTTATTTTGCGATAGTAACTTGGGAGGGTTTTTTCATTTTGAACATAAAGCGATCCAAAAGAGGAAATCGCCGATATTCCGAATCCAATAAGGTCCGCATCCGGCTGGGTGGTATACCCCATAAAATTCCGATGAAGTTTCTTTTCCTTCGCTGCTTCGGCGATACAATCCGAGGGCAGGGTAAAATGATCCATTCCGATCGGTTCATATCCGACATCCAACAACATTTCTCTTGCCCTTAAATATAAAGAAACCTTATCGAAGCCCGTCGGCAAATCTCTGTCCGAAAAGCGACGTTGAAAAGGTTGCTTCCATGGAACTTTCGCAAAACTATAAATGGCTAATCTCTCCGGCTTGAGTTCGATGACCTGCCTCAAGGTCGTCGAAAAACTTTCTAAATTCTGTTTCGGAAGACCGTAGATCAAATCCAAATTAATACTTCCAAAACCCAGATCTCTCGCTTTCCGAACCAGATCTCGCGTCTGTTCAAACGACTGATGTCGATTGATGACATTCTGGACAATTGGATCAAAGTCCTGAACCCCCATCGATAATCGCTGAAAACCAAGGGCGCGAAGCCGTGCAAGATGTTCGAAATTCGTCACGACGGGGTTCACCTCAATGGAAAGCTCCGCTGAAGGATCAAAATTAAATTTCTCGGATAAATACCCTGACAACCGCGAGATCTCATCGGGCCGGAGAAAAGTTGGCGTACCTCCTCCCCAATGCATTTGAACCACGGACGAATATCGAGAAAGATTTTCCGAAACAAGATCAATTTCGCCGAACAAATACTTAAAATAACTTTCAACCATGGAATGATTTCGATCGATAACGCGATTGCAAGCACAAAAATGGCAGAGTTTTTCACAGAAGGGGATGTGGACATAAAGAGAAAGTCCAGATTTCGATGACGACCCTTTCCTTAACTCCGCTCGCCAATCCGCGGGTCCGATATATTCATTCCAGAGTGGAACGGTTGGATAACTCGTATATCGAGGACCGGGTTGTGAATATCGGAGAACATCGGTTTCAGAAACCCGGATCATTGAAAATAAGATAGGGGAATAGACCGCGTCGGAACATGACTTAAATCATGCGGGGCCTTAAGAGCTATTTTGCCTATAAGCCGTTTATACGGCTTAATTCCAGGTTTTAGGAGTATGTCATTTGTCATAAGGGGTCTTCCGGAACACTTTATAATAAATAGAGGTGGGTTATTCAATTCGTTTCATGGCGTCTTTCATTCGCAAATGGAGATTGACAGCTTTTTTCCTTATGGCCGTTCTTTTGGGCGGTTGCTCTCGAATTTCTCTTCACTCCCCAGCTCAACAAACGAAAGATCCCGATTTATCAGGCAACGCGAATAATTCGTCTTGTCTCATCCATGAAGAGGCTTTCAATGCGGAGATGCCAGAAGTTTTTACGGTCGTAAATGAAAACACCGTGGACGCAACATTATCAAACGGTCGACCCATTCTTTCTTCGGAAGGTCGTTCCTTATTTACAGATACGATTCTCAGCCCGACAACGAATGTCATTCCAGTTAGAAATGGAGTCGATATACAGATTCGATATACAAATCCGTATCCTGATCCCCAATCGATCGGAAAAATTAGCTTGAGGGGATTTAATATCGGAACCAATTTTAGATTTCTCGATATCCGAAATGACCAAAAGTGGGCCAATCCAGATCTTTCTCAAGAATATTATTTCAGTCCCGAGTGGCCGTATCCGAAGAGTCTTTACAGTCCGGTCATGGTTGTTTCTGGCGATTATGTGATTGGTGCCAGTCTTCAATATTCGCTGATGAGCGCCGATCACGGAATAAAGACTTTCATCTGGAGCCGTTTAAATGAAGGACAACGCCAAGTGCATCTGGAGTTTCGAATGACCGACGTTTTCCTGAATCCAGGGGAGACTCGGGACTACACTCTTTCTTTTCGAGTCCTACATCCAAATCAAGATTGGCTTTATTCTTTGGTTCCTTATCGAAATTTTTTTAGATCCCAGTACGGAAGTATTTGGAGGAATCGAAATCCACAACCCGTCGCAGGAGCCATCGCTGCTTATTCGGAATCCTTAAGCGAATCGAATCCTTATGGTTTTTATCCCAACTCATTACGCCCGGACATCCATGGCTATGGTTTATGGGCAAACCGGCTGAAGTCTTATAAAACACTTGGTTTCACAAGGATCATGTTTTGGGCGCCGACTGGATTGTTCTTTGTCAATCGCTCTAACAATTATCCGTTTCCCATGATGACCCAAATGGATCGAGTCCCCATTCTTCGAGACACGATGCATGAACTCGCCAGTATTCCATCCGACCCCTATGTCATGGGATATTGGTGGGGCCGTTCCAATCAAGTAATGTACGGGTGGGATGTCCCGGATTTTGAAATTTTGGACCCAGAAAATCCAACCCATATCACAACGGCGTTCGCCGAATTGGATCGAGTAACGTCCCTCGGTGGAAAACTCGTTGGATTAGACGCCTATTCCAAAATGAGTCCAAAGCAACAAATGATTTGGCTCAATAAAATGAAAATTCAGGCCCCGCAGGTTCAGTTTGTTACGGAGCCCTCGAACTCCGACTATTTGGACGTCATGAGTTCCACGTTTTATCTGGCGTCCAATGTTCAGTCCGAAAATCGTCTGGCCGATTTTTTGATTCCGGGTCACGAATCGTGGGCGCAAATTTCAATTCCAAGCGATTGGTCCGAGGCGGAAGCTAGACAAGAAATTCAGCGTGTCTCGCAAATGGGTTATGTCCCCCTTGTGATGAATCCACGTTATCCCGCACTACCGGCCGAACGGGCAGCAGAAACCTGGCTCTCAACGATTCCGGTCGACCTTCGAGATCCATGCTTTCAATACGCAGACTAGCCTAGTTTTCATCCGGAGAGTCCTTTCTATAATGGCAGCCACTACTTCGCTTATTTTGAAAAGCGGCATAAACGATCAAGCGAGCACAAAGGACGGCACTTCTCAAATTCAGCAGATCACGGCTGAGAAGGCAATGCGCATAAAATTCATCAATTTCCGATTTCAATTCATCCAAAATTCGTTTGGCCCGATTTAAGCCCTCCTGAGTTCGAACGACTCCCACATAATTCCACATCGTATTTCGAATCACCTCAAGATCTTGTTTAATCAGGTTCTCATCCGAAGGTTTTTTTGAAGGGATCCAATCCTTGACGTCTGGTCTATAAAAAGACTTCCGCGAGAGATCGCTTAAATCACTTTCGAATGTCCGTTTCGCCATCACGAGACATTCCAAAAGCGACGTGCTCGCCAATCGATTCGATCCATGCAAACCCGTACAAGCGACTTCTCCGATGACATTCAGATCCGTAACATTGGTTCGCCCATCCATCGACGCAAGAACTCCGCCACAATGATAATGGGCAGCCGGCGCAACTGGAATCGGATCCTTGATCATATCAATTCCCCTTTCCAAACATTGGGCATAAATATGAGGAAATCTTTCAGGAATATACTCTTTCGAAATTCGAGAAAGATCGATGTACACGCAAGGGGAATTGGTTCGAAGCATTTCCTGATGAATGGCGCGGGATAATAGATCCCGTGGAGCCAAGGACTTCAACGCATGATAGGACGACATAAAATCAATGCCTTCTCGATTGATCAAGATCCCGCCTTCTCCACGAACGGCTTCTGATATTAAAAAAGACGATCGCTCTCCTTCCTGATAAAAAGCCGTGGGATGAAACTGAACATATTCCAAATCGGTCAGACGAGCTCCCACTCGATAGGCCATGGTCAACCCGTGCCCGCAAGCATCCTCGGAATTCGTGGTATGACGATAAATCTGCCCCATTCCCCCGGTTGCTAAGATTGTTTTTTTTGCGATTACAGCGTAAACTTCTCGAGTCTTCGAATCGAAGATATAGGCTCCAATGCATGTATGAGGGCGATAGCGATCGCAGATTTCTATGGAATGCTGCGAAAGAGTCAGTAAATCCACGGCGATCGATTCGCGAAAGGTTTGGGTTCCCGCGCCTTCGCCTAGTCGAGACTGAATGGATCGAAGAATGCTCTTTCCCGTCTGATCCTTCGAAAAGATAATTCTCTTCTTCGAATGAGCCGCCTCTTGGGTAAAACGAAGCTCTCCGTCTGCCGATCGATCGAAGTTGACCTGAAGATCGTTCAACAAAATGTCCTCCACAACTTTGGGACCATCCTGAATGAGAATATCGACGGCTTCCGGGTAACTTTCATCATTGGACGCCCGAAAAATATCGCCCCGAAGAAGGTTCCAGTCCATTTCCTTCGAATAAACGAGCCCTCCTTGAGCGACCAAGCTATTTCCGCTTTCTAATTCATTCGAAGCAGATACCAAAACACACGTCCGTCCGGCTTGTTGAGCCAGATAGGCGTAAAGAGATCCGGAAACGCCGGAGCCAATAACAAGACAGTCCGCTCGAATGATCTTCATAAATTCAAGCGACACTCAACTCAAACATTCGATCGAGAGATCTCTTCGCTTTAACACGTATTTCTTCGTCCACTTCGATGATTTGCTCTTGGGTTGGATTTTTGAGGGCACTCAGAATATTATTCAAGGTATTTCGTTTCATATGAGGGCAGATCATACAGGACGAAATAAAGACTTTATCTTTTGTTTCCGCCTCGAGTCTGTCAACGAGGCCGCATTCCGTCAGCATCATAAAGTGCCGTGATTTCGTTTGTCGTACATAGTCCATCATTTTTCCGGTGCTTCCGACGAAGTCCGATTGTTGAGTAATTTCGGGTGAACATTCGGGATGACTGACAACTTTCAAGTCCGGAAAATGGCATCGAGCCTCTTCAATCCCCGCCGGATTGAAATGGTCATGAACTTCGCAGCTCCCCTTGGAATAAAAGACTTCCTTATCGATCTGTTGTTCGGCAAGAGACCGCCGAATATTCTGGGCCATCAACCGATCAGGTACGAAAAGAATTCTCCTCTGGGGAAGCTTTTTGATGATTTCCAGCGCATTGGTCGACGTGACACAAACATCGCTTTCCGCTTTCACATCGATACGGCTATTAATATAGCAAACGGTTGCTGCATCAGGATATTGGGCCTTCAGTTCGATAAGTCCGTCTTTTGTTATGGAATCCGCTAGCGAGCAACCGGCCTCACGATCCGGAATTAAAACCAAAGCTTTTGGACTAAGAATCTTCGCGGTCTCCGCCATGAAGACAACTCCCGCGAAAACGATGATGTCGGCATTTGCTTTTTTAGCCTCGAGGCTCAAGCCATAAGAATCACCACGAAAATCGGCGACTCCGTAAACGATCTCCGGATGAACGTACGAATGAGCCAGAATAATGGCCCCTTTTTTTGCCTTTAATTCATTAATCTCGGTAACAAGCGCCCGAAGACTTGGATCGTTTTCATACGCCTCTCTCTTATAAAAAGGGGGAAATGGCGAATTCAAAGGCACTTCAAAAG
Organism: uncultured Bacteriovoracaceae bacterium; assembly: GCA_964611175.1. Taxonomy (GTDB): domain Bacteria; phylum Bdellovibrionota; class UBA2394; order UBA2394; family UBA2394; genus CAZSZT01. The sequence continues at coordinate 584 of CAZSZT010000012.1, read as the reverse complement.
GGCCTCAACCGTGTCTTCAATGGTTTCCTTTCGAGCCGATCGCGTGAACCGGCGAACGCCATTCTGATCAAAAACCCAAGTCAGCATGGAGTGAGCAAAATCCATGGCTTTATCCTTTTTGTAGTTATAACCAAGAACCGCCGCTAACTCTCGAACATTCTCCGAGGCTGACGCTAAAATCAGCCATCTCTTTGGATCCAAGTTTCGTTCTTTCATGAATTTCTGCATGGCTTCCGGCGTATCTCTTTCCGGGTCTATCGAAATGAGCACCATTCGATACGTTTCTTTTGTTTTCTTTTGAAGTTTTTGATCCATTTCTTTCATATCCTGAATCGTCAGGGGACAAGAATATTTGCAACCGAGAAAAATCATGGAAACCATGGTTGGAGTCTCTCCAAGTTCCGACAACTTCATGGTTTTACCATCATGCCGCGTCCAAACAGAATCTAACCAAAAAATCGAATCCGATGGAAAATCAGCCTTCGCATCGGCGATCAGTGGCGTCGAAGAAATCCCTAAACAAAAAAAGAAAAAACCATACCCTATAATTTTATTCATGATTTCTCTCCCTATCTTTCGCGCAA
>CAZSZT010000011.1:0-12671 GCA_964611175.1 uncultured Bacteriovoracaceae bacterium | reverse complement strand
TCACCACCCTTGGTTGGATCGAAAATTCCAATTCCAGCGAATCGTTCCAAAGCCAACAAAAATAAGGTGAGCGCCAGGACTGGCGTTGCCAAGAGCTGCAGAACGCTGGTTGCATAGATGGCCCACAAAAATAAGGGCAAGCGCCCCCAGCTTAAGCCTTTGGCTCGAAGCTTATGAATCGTTGCAATAAAATTAAGCCCGGTAAAGATTGAAGAAAATCCCATGACAAAAGCCGCCATTAACATAAGGCCAGCCGTTGAACCTGTTCGAATGGAGTAGGGGGCATAAAAAGTCCACCCCGTGTCCACTTTATTAATGAACATCGTGGCAACCGCCATGAAAGCGCCTGCAACAAAAATATAATACGAGGCGAGGTTTAATCTTGGAAACGCCACATCTTTAGCTCCAAGCATCATCGGCAGAACAAAATTTCCAATCGCCGCGGGAACCATGGGAATAATAACCATGAAAACCATAATCGTTCCGTGGTACGTGAACGCTTGATTATACTGATCAGGACTCATGACCGTCGCCCCAGGCGCCCACAATTCCCAGCGAATTAACAAAGCAAAAATTCCCCCGATCAGAAAAGAAAGAAGCGTTGTCACCAAATACAACATTCCAATTCGCTTATGGTCCAGCGTCACCAACCAAGACATCAGACCTTTCGGATAGGTGAGATAATTCGTTCCTGGGGGAGAAGAATGTTCAGACATATTGAGATGTTCCTTTCAAAAGCATTTCTCTCATTTCAAAGATTTCATATAAGCGATTAACGCATTAAACTCCGCAGAACTCAGCTGTCCATTGTAGGGTGGCATCACGACATTTTCGTACCCTTTAACGATTTTGGCCTGTGGTTTTTCGGTGGATTCTTTCACATAATTTTCATCAACGACCGCCCAACTTCCATCCGTCAGTTCTTCTTTTCGGCCCCATATTCCTTTCCATGTGGGGCCAATCCGCTTACTTCCGTCGTCGCTATGACAGGCCACACAACCTTTCGATTGAGATAAAGCTTTTCCTTGATTCACAAGATCGGCGCTTTGGTCGCCGGTCACTTCAGCCACCGCAGGAATTGAAAGCGCGGCGCTCGAATAACTTCCGATTCCAATGCTTTCAGGAAGATCGATTTCTTTTCCGCTCCACCACAATTTCCACTGATCTTCGGCAAGAACAACAACCTTTGCAAGCATCGCCGAATGCCCCGTACCACAATACTCCGTACAAAAAATTTGATGTTGAGCCGGGGTTTTTGCCGTAAACCACACATACGTATACATTCCGGGAACAACATCTTGTTTAATGCGAAAATCAGGAACAAAAAAACTATGAAGAACATCGTCTGTTTTAGCCGTCATGGTTAGCTTAATCGGTCGATTTGCAGGAACAAAAAGCTGATTGTTCGTGGTTCTGCCATCTTCGTATTGAAAAATCCAACTCCATCGCTGGCCGATGACTCGAACTTCATAAGCGTCTTTCGGAACAGAGACCATATCTTTATAAACAATCCATCCCCAAACAAAGATAACCATGACAAGAACCGTTGGGATAGCCGTCCACACGAACTCCAATAAATGATGATCCCTAGGACTTGGGGTCGAAACATGACCAGGGCGAGCGCGATATTTGATGGCAAAAATCAGCATCGCACCAATCACCAAAACGAATAAAAATAAGCTTAAATAAAATAAAAAGTAATAAAGAGCATCCCAATGAGTCGCCACATCGGTACCTGCGATGGGCAGCGAACCAAACAAACCACCTTTCATCTATATCGATCCCCCATTATTTTCTGACTTTGAGTTCGAGCGTGACCTCTTTCTTTCGCCCCACCAAAAAACACCCATATATCCAAAAAGAGCCACCATCATAAAAAACCCACCGGCCTGAACAAGTCTCATGGCATAAAGAGAATAACCACGGGCATCGGGATCATAACGATAACAAAACATTAAAACGCGATCGACAATCGTTCCAACACTTCCGTTCGATGCTTCTAAAAGAGCAAACTTTAAATTCTTGGGTAAAAATTCGATTCCATACAAAATACGCGATAGTTTCGCTTCCGGCGTCATCACAAAGACTGCTGCGGAATGGGCATACTCATCTGTTTCTTGATCGTAGCGAAATCCGAATCCGATTTGATCTGAAAGTTTTTTAATCTGATCTTCGGTTCCCGTTAAAAAATGCCAGCCCCTCTCACCCCCCATTCGACCGTACTGGGCGAGATAATTTTCTTTCTTCTTTTTCGCCAAGGTGGCCGCTTCCTTGGGGTCGACACTAACGGTAATGATATCAAAGTCCTTACCGATCGTTAACGGAAGGGTCCTCATCGAACTCAAAAGACCATTAAGAAGGAAATTGCAGAGATTGGGACACTCATAATAAACCATGGTCACAAGAACAGGTCGTCCTTGATTAAAATATTGAGATAACGAGACAGCCTTACCGTCTTCATTTAAAAACTGGAGGTTATCAATATCTAAAATCGTCCCTAATTTCTCGGTAATTCCCGCCTCTTGAAAGTCTTGAGGAAGGGTCTTTTCTTCAGAAAGTAAGCCGGGGGCATTTCCGACAGAAATACTCAAAAAAAGGCTTAAATAGACGAATTGGCGAATCATATTTTTTATCCCAAATAATAACGAAAAGCGCCGTCGACGCCCACTGCAAAGAACAAAAAGAATAAGTATAAAATCGATGTAAAAAAGAGTCTCATGGCAGAGGGCTCGGTCTTCTTCTTCATCATGATAAAGGTATCTTTCATATAGAACACCCAGAGAAGAGTCGCAACTCCTGCATAGGCGAATGAAGCGTAACCGAACATACTGGGCAGTAAGCTTAGGGGTAGAAGTAGGATCGTATAAATAAGAATTTCGAGATGCGCTCGGCCCTCTCCAAGGACATTCGGAAGCATTGGCATTTGAACCGCTTCGTAGTCTTTTTTCAGAGCTAGCGCGAGCGCCCAAAAATGGGGCGGCGTCCAGGTGAAGATGAGAGCAAACAAAATCCATGCGTAAAGGGATAGCTCTCCGCTTCCAGCTGCCCAGGCAATCAGCGGTGCTGTCGAGCCTGCAGCCCCCCCAATGACAATATTGTAGTAATGCCTCGGCTTAAGCCAGGCCGTATAAAAGAGCACATAATACAAAATAGTGAGAACACTAATGATCGCCGCCAGGACGTTAACGTAAAAAAGATAGGCATTTCCAAGGACTCCAATAAGAAGGGCAAAAATAAACGCCGATCGTGGGGAGATCAGCCCCAGGGGAAGTGGGCGCTTCACCCGAGTTCGATTCATCACCGCATCGATATCTCTTTCTAAAAACTGATTGAAGGCATTTGCCGAGCCCGCCGAAAGGGTCAGAGCAATTAGGACTAAGATCATTTCCATGGGAGCGCGAAATAGGGATCCCTCAGCTGCCATCGCACAAAGACCCGTGATAACGACCAGTAAGACAATGCTCGGTTTTGTTAGTTTAATATAATAACCGATTTGCTTAGCGACGGATGGAGACATATAAAGTTCCCCATAAAAGCAAAGTATAAAGGGAAAGAGAAGCTGCCGAATGTAAAAGTCTTAAGGCAGGGTGGAGAGCAAGGAAAATCATCCCTAAGGCGATAAGGATTTGTAAAGCATACACGGCAAACGACCAGGAATAAACCTTCCGAACGGCACTTAAGTGCTTGGATTTACGAACATAATAAAGGCCCCCAAAAAGAAATGCCCCAACCACGAAAGCACCCCATCGATGAATCATATGAATCTGAGCTTCCGAAATTGAAGGCCACCAAACACCTAAGCACCTCGGAAATTCAGCCCCACAGGCTAAGCCCGCGTAATGAGAGCTGACTCGTGCTCCCAAAAGAGCCTGAATGAATACCACGACGAGACAAAGTCCTAAGAAAAGAGAATTCGTTTGTATCTTCCAACCTGGAACGCCTCGAAGAATAAAATAAATCAGAACATTTACGGAAAATAAAAGATAACCGCCGACCAAATGCGCAGAAACCGTACTCGCGTGAAGGAGTTCCAAAACAGTCTGCCGCCCAAGAAAGGCTTGAACCAAAAAGAGAAGAAAAGAAATGCCGATGAGAGTTTTAAGACTTTTAGAATATTTTTTTTGAATCCAAATACTTAGACCAACCGCTAACGCCATCAAGCCAACAATCATGGCGATAAGACGATGAAACCACTCTAAAAAAACCTGAAGATCAAAAGGGGGAATCCAGTGTCCATGACAAAGGGGCCAGTCCGGACAAGCCAGGCCTGCATCCCATATCCGAACCCCAGCCCCGAGAATAATTAACAAAAAGAGAGTCGCGCAAAGCCAGAATTGAAGCGTGATCAAGAATGAGGCTCCAGAGTTTTTCAATAACTTTTATTAGCGAGTTTACCTTGCCCGGGCAAGGTTGATCGTGGGGATTCCTTATTTAGAATACCTCGGGTTAAAAGCTTCAAAGCCGATAATAGGTTGCAAGCGGACATGATCGTGATCAAGAGACCACAGGGGCACACGATAATCATGGGCTAGTGTAGCAATTAAACAATCAATCGTTCCCACGGTAAGCCCCCTACGTCTTGCCTTAAAGTAATGCCAAGCGCTCATTTCCCAATGTCGCTTTTCAATTTTCAGGAATTCAAATCCAAGAAAGTTATTCCAAATCTTATGGAAGTCGCCCTCGCTTCTTGCGCCTTGCGCAAGTTCTGTCTGAACAATATCAGCCGTATAAATCAGTTCATCTTTTATAATAAGTTGGCTCAAGTTTTTATACACCTGGCCTTTCGGATTTTGGGCCGCAATCCAGACCGAGCTATCGACGAATACGGCCACTTTTATCCCGCATTCTTGAAAGATCTCCTTCAAAGAAGGATTTCCCGAGCATTCCTAAGACTGCCAGCCGCTTTTGCCTTGCTATAAACGCATCCAGCGCCAAATCAATAAGCTCCTTTAATGTCGAATGATGATGAGAAAGTGATTTCGCCAATTCCACTTTTTTTGAATCAATTTCAACTGATGTTTTCATTTCGGTATTCTCCGTATTAGATATCTAATATAGATATTTTAGATATATTTTATATTTTTGTCGAATGGGGCATTTGTGTCGCAGGAATTTGGCATAAAGTCCCATGCCAGGAAATCATTTCCCGAATTCGGCAAGTTCCTCAATAATTGGCGACTCTCCCCGGGGCAAGCTCTGCATCTCAATGATGATAATAATGGATGGATTCGTCGAGTCTCGGATCGTTGATGGGAACCATCTTGATCCGTTCCATGATCAACGAAACAATGAACAGGAATAAACAAAGAAATCCAAAGGCAATGGCGATTTCTTTCCATCCCAAGACGTCACCTGGATTCAAATGTTCGACGCCCTGAAAGAGGCGCATGACGGGCGCAGAGATCCAAAAGATATCAAGCCAATGACCTAATAAAATTAAGCAAGAAATCGGAACCGTGACTTTAAAACTACGCTTGGCCCCATAAGGCATTAAAACCAAAAACGGAATCAACCAACGAATCAATAAAACGGCAAGGCCAACCCACTCCCAGCCGTGTTCCATTCGAATCTTAAAAAAGAACGTCTCTTCCGGCAGATCTCCGTACCAAATCAACATGAATTGGGAAAATCCGATATAGGCCCAGAAAATGGAAAATCCAAAAATGAATCGGGCCATATCATGAAAGTGGTCCACGCTAATGACCTTCGAAAGGACTCCCGAGCGATATAAAACCCAAGACAACAAAAGAATTAAACACAATCCCGCCTGAAAAAATCCTGAAAAGAAGTAAACTCCAAAAATAGTCGAAAACCAATGCGGCTCAAGAGACATGACGATATCAAATCCGGCAAGAGAAACGCTCAAACCAAAAATAACGAGAATCGGTGCGGATATTTTTTTATTTCGAATCGTGAGAGAAGTGCTTCCATTCGTGTCTTGGTTAAATGAATTTCGAATCAGACAAATCACCATCGAAATCCAAAGAAAGAAGTAAATGATTAAACGTATTCCAAACCACTTTTCATTGAGAAAGGGTTCTTTCAGTTGCAACAAGGCATCTTCGGCAACCGTATGCGCATGAGTCCATTCGTAAAGATGGTGGCGACCGATATAAACTCCAATAAATAAAAGAGCCGCAGCAGGCAATGTAAGGGCCATGGCTTCCATCACTCTTCGAATGCCCACACTCCATCGAGCCGAAGTTAAATGTTGAATGGCCGTAAAAAAGAATCCCGCAAGTCCAAACCCCAAAAAGAACACGGAGCCCATAAAATAAGCAAACCAACCCTCTGTCGCGCTCTCCCGAAAACTAAGATTGAGAGCGATGATTCCCGTGGCAATAAAAACGAGTAAAAGAATTTTATATTTCAAACTTAAACGAAAAGCATCCACTTGCATTATTGTGTCCCACCTTGCTGAGATTTTTCATAAGCATCCCAATCCGCAGGAGTTGGATCATTTGCTTTTTGCAAAACACGTACATAATGAGTGGCGGCCCATCGATCGTCTTCTCGAATTTGAGAAGCATAAGACGACATGACGTTCTGTCCTCGCGTGACGATATGAAAGATCTGGGAATCAGCAAAATTTCGAATTTTTTCGGACAACAGCGATGGAGGCAGCGGAAATGGTGGGACAATATATCCCTTTCCATCGCCTTGTTCTCCATGACAGACCACACAATACGTGGAATAAATATGTCGCCCTCGCAAAACAATTTCTTTTGTGGCCGGAAAAGGGTTCTTAAAACGTACAACATTCTCAGCTCGAACATCCGATGGATACGGATAAAATATTTCCTCTCGAGAAACCGTACCCGCTGGAGGTGTTCGAGCCCCTAATCGATCTTTATAAAAATCGTAACCGCGCTGGGGAATCAGCGCAGGCGTTCGATGCATATTCGGCATATATTGCATGGGTCGATGGCTATATAAAAAATATCCCGAATGTTTATAAAACAACGCGCCAGCCACAAAGCATACGATCAAGACAATCAGAACTGTGGTAAAGATTTTCACAAGCAGCCCTCCGCCTCATGAATGTCTTGGGCTTGGATTTCCTTCAGAAAGCGCTTCACAGCCTCCGCTTCATCGGGCGATTCCACCTGAATCGCCAAAGCGAATCGATCGTTTGTAATATCCGGATGAAAAATTTTCTTTGTAAAATTCGGTAGCTTTAAAAAGAAAGTGAACATAACCACCGCTGTGGTGACTCCACAAAATAAAACCGTCAATTCAAACATGATCGGTATATACGCAGGCAACGCAAACAAGGGCTTTCCTCCAATGTTAAGCGGCCACGAATAATAATGCGTCCATCCGAGCAAAATGATGGCCGTGATCAGACCTACGAATCCGGCACCAAAACTGATGTACGGAAGAGGCGTTCTCTTGATTCCCATGGCATCGTCCATCCCGTGAATCGCGAAGGGTGTAAACGTATCCCATTTTTTAAACTGACGAGTACGCGTTTTTCGAGCCGCCTCCAAAATATTTTCGACCGAAGAGTAGTATCCGACAACGCAAGACGGATTAGCCATGATGACTTCCCCCTTTGGTTGGCAAAACGGCCTTCACTTCACCGATCGAAACAGTGGGCAGAAATCGACAGAACAAAAGAAAAAGCGTGAAAAATAATCCAAAACTTCCCAACAAAGTTCCGCAATCCCAAGCCGAAAGCCGAAAATAATTCCAAGACGAGGGTAAATAGTCGTTGGCCAATGAAGTCACAACAATCACAAAACGCTCAAACCACATTCCGATATTGACGAAAATCGAAAGGACAAACATCAGGGGGATATTTCGTCGGCAAGCTCGAAACCAAAAAAATTGTGGGGAGATGACATTACAGCTCACCATCGTCCAATAAGCCCAGGCATAAGGTCCGAGCGCACGCTGAATGAAAATAAATTTCTCATAAGGGACTCCTGAGTACCAGGCGATGAAAAATTCTGTTCCATAGGCCAAGCCCACCATCATCCCCGTCGCTAAAATAATTTTGTTAATGGCATCGAGATGATTCATCGTAATGTATTCTTTAAGACCAAAAACTTCTCTCGCGATCACAAGCAAAGTCACCACCATCGCGAATCCCGAAAAAATGGCTCCCGCGACAAAGTACGGCGGAAAGATCGTCGTATGCCAACCTGGAATAATGGAAACCGCGAAGTCAAAGGATACGATCGTGTGAACCGAAAGAACAAGGGGGGCTGAAAGTCCAGCTAAAATCCAATAAGCAATTTCATAATGCGACCAGCCGCGGCTTGAACCTCTCCATCCAAGAGAAAGCAGCCCGTAAATTCTTTTCCGCCAAATATTTTTCGCACGATCCCGTACTGTCGCTAAATCCGGAACCAGGCCCGTATACCAAAAAACAGCCGAAATCGTAAAATACGTCGATACCGCAAAAACGTCCCATAAAAGAGGAGATCGAAAGTTTACCCACAAGGGTCCCATCGTATTCGGATATGGAAATAACCAATAAGCGCTCAGCCAAGGTCGCCCTGTATGAATGAGCGGAAACAGCCCCGCACAAATGACGGCAAAAATCGTCATGGCTTCAGCGGAACGATTGATGGCTGTCCGCCATTTTTGCCGAAACAAAAAGAGAATGGCTGAAATCAAGGTTCCTGCGTGACCGATCCCGATCCAAAAGACGAAAGTCACGATCATCATCCCCCAACCAACCGGTTGACGAATCCCCGATAACCCGGTGCCCTTGTAGATCATATAACCGATCAACAAAAATCCAAATGTCATAACTGACGCCGAGATACCAAAGGCAATCCACCAAAGTTTGGTCGGAAAGGATTCCAACGGCTTACAAATTTCGTTGGAAACATCTGAATATGTCTTTCCGCCCTCAATCAGGGGTTCGTCGCGCAAAACTTGTGTCGCTCCAGATGAACTCATGCCGTCCCCTTATTTCGAATTCGCGGAAGGTAAGTAATGGCCGGCTTGGCATTTAAAATTTCAAGTACTTTGAAGCCTTGAGCCTGAGCCGAGAGCCTAGAAACTTCTGAATTTGTGTCATTCAAATCGCCAAAAACGATGCAATCCGCCGGGCAAGATTGCTGGCATGCCGTTTGAATCGCACCGTCCGGAAGAGCCGCCCTTTTATCTCGATATTCGTCGACTGTTTTTCGAATTCTTTGAACACAAAATGTACATTTCTCCATTACCCCTCGCGTTCGAACCGTGACATCGGGGTTCATGAGCATCGGAAGTGGGTCTTCCATTTCCATCTTTTGTGCAAAAGCATCCGAGTACTGAAAATAATTAAAGCGTCGAACTTTATAGGGACAGTTGTTCGCGCAATATCGAGTTCCGACACATCGATTGTAAGTCATATCATTCAAGCCATCCGAGGAATGAACCGTTGCAAGAACCGGGCAAACGGTTTCACAAGGAGCCTTTGAACACTGTTGGCATAACATGGGTTCAAACGCCGCTTCTGGGCTTTCTTCTTCTCCTGAATAATAGAGATCCATTCGAAGCCATGCCATATGTCGGCCCATTCGAACTTCGTCGGCGCCAACAACCGATATGTTATTTTCAGAATAACAAGCAACGACGCAAGCATTACACCCCGTACACGAATTTAAATCGATTGCCATTCCCCATCGATGGCCGGGATAAACAAACTCATTCTCGGCATACATGGAAAAAGACTCTGCTTCCTTCTTTTTGGCGGTTTTGGGGTCATTTAAAAATTCAGCCAATGTCATTTGCTGCAAAATATCTTCATCGCGACCATGAAGCTCAAAATGCTTTTGAGTGCAGGCCAATTCGTAAGTCTCGCCTGTTTTGGAAACCTGAACTTTTTGTCCTCTCAATTGATCGTGGTTGGCAATGAACGGGAACGCATTCACACCAACATCCGTTCCAAGAGTTCCTGCAGATGAACGCCCGTAACCCAAAGCAATCGCTACAACATTCGCCGGCATCCCTGGCTGAATAAATGCCGGTAGGCGAATTTTTCTACCCTCAAATTCTACCGAAAGAACATTCGAATTAAAGTTGGAGCCTTCTGGCTTTCTGAGTCCAAGTTCCCTTGCCAACAAAGGTGAGACCGCGACAAAATTTCCCCAAGTCACTTTGCTCACCGGATCCGGCAGTTCTTGAAGCCAGGCGTTGTTTGCGCACGCCCCCGATTTTAAATTCATGGAGGAATAAAGAACGAGTTCTGTTTCTTTGGATAATCTTGGAAGTTCCACCTTAAGAGCGGCAGCGGCCTTCGACCAGGCCAACGATCCGACGCTTCCAAGACTCGAACCCGTGATCGTTACTCCTTTTCGAAGCTGTTCATTCCACCAATCCTGAAAGTTTAAGCTTCCGCGATAATAATTTTGTCTCCAATAAGCCTGTAATAACGCCCGCTGATCTCCAACATCTCCCGTTATCCATGACTGAAGGATTTCAGAAAAAGACCGCGTGTCATAAAAAGGTTCAATCGTAGGCTGTTGAATGCTCACGACACCTCTGCGAATTTCCGAATCCGACCAAGCTTCTAAGAAGTGAGACTCTCCAAGAACAAAATGAGACGCCTGGGCGGTTTCATTTAACTCGCTGCCAATCGTGACAATTAATTTTATCTTCAAAAGAGCTTGTTTGAATTCCGCTGCTGGATAGGAGTAAAGAGGGTTAACACCCCGAATGACCAAGACATCAACTTTTCCATCGATAGCATCCTTCACTAAATCAGAAACGGAATCGCCAGTTTCTAAGCCCGTGATCATCGACCTTTCAAGATCGATGGTCGACGAAATATTTTGAAGGGCGGCATTAAGGGCCGCCGCTGCTAATTGAACTTCAAGGGCTTGGGGACCCCGTCCACCGGCAACAACTATTGATTTGCGAGGAGATTCGACTAACGAACGGGCGGCCTCGGCCAATAAACCTTCCGGAATTTCGATCGCCTTAGCGACATTGGAAAGACTAAAATTTTGAATTGCAGTCTTTAACCCTGTGTCCAAACTAACGGATTTCGAAATTTCATTTAACAGCCCAAGCAAGATCGATAACTGGTGGGAGGGACGAATGGCTGCCCGATGATCGGCTGCAATACCGGTGGTGGTCATCATGCTCTCAAAAACGAAAAGACGGTTTACATGAGAATCCCCACGATGAATTCGTCGGCGTTTCGAAAATTTTTTCGTAAATTCCAGTGGCCGAATCCAAGTTCCTAAAAAGTCGGCATCCACCGAAACAACAACGTCCGCTTTATCAAAATGATAGGTCGGAACAACTTTTCGACCATATAAAATGCTGTGGGCTTCGGCGATGGGATCAGACGGAATATCCTCATAGATATGGTGCCGAGCCTTTTTTTGATCAATAAACTTCTTGAGAACACCTTGAAGGCTCGGACTTGTGATTCCTCCTGTCAAAACACGAACTGAGCCAGGGGCAGCCGATGTCAGAGCTTCGGAAAAAATACCGTTGAATTCCGCCCATGGAAGGAGCTTTCCAGATTTAACATTCATCGGCCCCTTCAAGCGTTCGGGATTATAAAGATCAAGAATCGAGGCCTGAGTTTCGGTATCTAAACCCCCCTCATTGACTGGATGATCGGGATTACCTTCTAATTTAATCGGCCGACCTTCCCGAGTTTTTACCAAAATCCCGTAACCATTGGCGGACGTCGAGGCGTACCAAACCGGAACGCCATAGACATAGCCCTGCGGTTTGCGAACATAGGGAACCAAAGTATCTTCCGGTCGCCGCTTACAAGCCTGAGTTGTCATCAAAGCTGTAGCCGCACCAAACCACTGAAGAAATCGTCGTCGGCTCGGATTGGCAATTTCCGACCGGATGTTTTGGGGCAAAACAGGAAATTCCTGACCACGTCTTTCGCTCAGACTTTCAAGTTTTTCCGAGCTTTCACCAGCCGATTGCCAAAGCTTTCGACTTGTTTCAATCGTCTTCATTTGCTCCTTCGCTATGCTCATGCCCTAAATTCTCTCTCACCACTTTGATTGAAAGCCCTCGGAACCGAATGTTTTGGTAACTCTCGTTTTGCATTTTTAGACGTGAATACTCGCCAGCCCAAAAACGCCAATAAACTCATTCCGATGAATTTACGAACACCCATCTTGGGCGCCTCTATTTTGCCCTCTTGTTCGCTCGCAGTTTTTAAACCGGCCTTCTCTTTTAGCACTTTCAAATTCCTAATTCCCTAATAATGACACGCCGAGCAACTCGTATCCGCATTATGAGGATTCTTATGCATTAAGGGTTTTTCCCAAAACATTGGCTGAGGGTTTCCTTTCAGCTCCTGCTCTTTTTTTGAAATCTCAATTCGATAATCCGTAAGATGATTGTCATCGCGGTGACAATTAATACACCAGCCCATATTAAGCCCCGCCCATTGATAGACCCTTTCCATTTCCTCTACCGGGCCGTGGCATTCCGCGCATTGAACGCCGGCTGCAATATGTCGTTTGTGATTGAATCGAACAAAATCAGGCATCACATGAACTTTTATCCAAGCAATAGGGACTCCCGTATCATAGGCCTCCTTGATTTGTTTAATCCAAGGGCTATCCGGCAAAACAGCTTTATGACAGTTCATACAAACATCGACACCCGGGATCTCCGAATGAGCCGCATATTCTGCACTACTATGACAATACAAACAGGGAATCTTAAACTGGCCGGCATGTCTCTTG